>CALKOE010000033.1 GCA_938091985.1 uncultured Acidimicrobiales bacterium
ATAGGTGACGACGGCACCGAGTGCGGTATCGGGCACTTCCCCGATCACGGCGAGCGGCGCGAGCATGTAACCCGCCTGCGCCACACCGGAGTAGGCGAGCATGCGCACGATGTTGGTCTGGCGTAGCGCGATGAGGTTGCCGACGGTCATCGACGCAGCAGCAAGGACCCACATGAGGGGCTCCACCACATCGTCGCGCCCGATGAGGCCGACGAACACGATGTTCAACAGGGCCACGAAACCAGCCGCCTTGGAGGCGACCGACAAGAACGCCGTGACCGGGGTGGGGGCACCCTCGTAGGTGTCGGGTGCCCAGGTGTGGAAGGGGAAGGCCGAGACCTTGAAGGCGAAGCCGACCACCACGAAGATGATGCCGAGCACTACGACCGACGAGGGCGAATCGTCGAAACTAACGGCAGCGTTGATGTCGGTGAGCAGAGTGGAACCGGTGCTGCCGTAGAGGAGCGACATGCCGTAGAGCATCACCGCCGAGGCGAAGACACCCATCAGGTAGTACTTCATGCCGGCTTCGTTGCTCTTCAGGTCTCGCTTGCGCCAGGTGGCGAGCATGTAGGCCGGGATCGAGAGGAGCTCCAGCGCCACGAAGATGGTGATGAGGTCTCGAGCCGATGCCATGAGCACCATGCCGAGAATCGAGCTGAGTAGGAGCCCGTAGTACTCGTTCTCCCAGTAGTCGCCCTCGGAGATGTAGTTCGTCGACAAGAGCACGACCACATAGCCGGCGAGGACGAACATCGCTTTCATGATCAGCGAGTAGTTGTCGACCACGAACGCGCCGTTGAACATCGATCGATCGGTGCCGTCGGCGGCGAGCGTGAGGATGGGGATCATCGTTGCGAGAAGCGCAATCGATGCCATCGGAGCGGCGGCCTTGCGACCCTTCTCGAGCCAACCGATGTCCATCATCGTCAACAGCGCGCCGAAGGCGAGCAGCGTGAGCTCGGGCGCGGCAGCGTGCCAGTCGATCGGAGGTCGGACGAAGTCCGAACCGGAAGCAGCGAGTACGGCAAGCATGCTCAGCCTCCGGCCGCCTCAGCAGCCGTGCGAGCCGCCTCGCATCCGGTTTCGAGACAACCCTTGAGCGACTCGACCACGGCCGGGTCGGTCACTTCGAAGATGATGCCGGGAGCAATACCCAGCACGACGATCAGAACCAGGAAGGGCGTCCACGCGATCCATTCGATGGTGGACACGTCAGTGATCTCGGGATCGTTCGCGAACTCCTCGGACGGCTCGCCCATCGCGGTGCGTTGCAGCAGCCACAGGAGATAGCCGGCAGCGAGAACGGTGCCGACGGCGGCGACGACCATGTAGCCACGGAATGTCTCCTCGGGAAGGCCGGCAGCCGGGTTGTAGGCCGAGAGGATGGCCGGGAACTCACCCCAGAAGCCGGCGAGGCCGGGCAGACCGAGCGACGCCATCGCGGTGAAGCCGAGAATCCAGCCGAGCTTGGGCGCCTGCACGAGCATGCCGCCGAGGCGACCGATGTCGAGGGTGTGGTAGCGGTCCTTCACCGATCCGGCGACGAAGAAGAGCATGCCGGTGATGAGGCCGTGGGCGACCAGACCGAAGATGGCAGCGTTGATGCCGAAGTCGGTGAGGGTCGAGATGCCGAGCATCACGAAGCCCATGTGGGCCACCGACGAGAAGGCGATCAGGCGCTTCATGTCGGTCTGGGCAAGACAACCGAGCGCTCCGTAGATGATGCCGATCACGGCGAGGAGGCCGATCCAGGGGGCCCAGGCTTCGGCAGCCTCGGGCAGCATCGGGATGGCGATGCGGATGAAGCCGTAGGTACCGAGCTTCAGCAAGACGGCGGCAAGGATGACCGAGCCCTGTGTGGGCGCCTGTGTATGGGCGTCCGGGAGCCAGGTGTGGAACGGGAACATCGGCACCTTCACACCGAAGCCAACGAACATGCCACCGAAGATGATGAGCTGGGTCGAGCGCACGATTCCGTCGCCCGCACTCTCGGACAGCACCAACATGTTGAACGTGTGTTCACCCGTGGCCGGGTCGGTGGTGAGGAAGAACAGCGCAAGGAACGACAGCAGCATCAGGGCCGAGCCGAAGAGCGTGTAGAGGAAGAACTTCAGCGAGGCGTAGCGGCGATCCTCGCCACCCCACACCGCGATCATGAAGAACATCGGGAGCAGCACGACCTCGAAGAAGACGAAGAACAGGATCAGGTCCTGCGCAACGAATGTGCCGATCATGCCCGTCTCGAGGATGAGCATGAGCATGAGGAACGCTTTGGGGTTCCCGGGGCTCGGGATGTGGTTCCACGAGTAGATGAAGACGAGCGGCATCACCAGCACGGTGAGCGCAATGAGCGGCAGCGACATGCCGTCGACGCCCATCGTGTAGCCCGCGCCGATGACCTCGATCCAGTCCATGTCGACGAAGTTCTGGAGCTTGCCGGCCTGGTCGTAGTCGAACGTGAAGAGCAGTCCGACCCCGAGCCCGAGCGTGACCAGGGAGGTGAAGATGGCCCACTGCTTCTGGGCGTCTTCTTCCTTCTCGGGGATCAACGCCATGAGCAGAGCACCGGCGAGCGGAGCAAAGACCAGGGCGGTGAGGAGCCAGTTGTTGGTGTCGAGTGTTTCCATGTTTCCGCAGATTCCTAGAGGGCGAGAGCGATGATGAAGGCGCCGGCGAGCACTGCTGCACCAGCGAAGAGGATGGCGGCGTAGTTCTGCACCTTGCCGGTGTTGATGTGGCGAAGTTCTTCACCGGTGGCGTCGGAGACCTTGCCGGAGCCGTTGACGACACCTTCGATCACGCCCTGATCGATCTTGTCGTAGACGCCACGGCCGACCTTCACAGCGGTTTCACCCGTCGTGTTGATGAAGCCGTCGATGATGTTCTGGTTGACCCAGTAGGTGGCCCGGGCCAAGGGGCCCTTGGTGAAGCCGGCGATGACCCCGGTGTAGAGGTGGTCGAGGTAGTACTTCTCCACGAGCACCTTGTGGCCAGTGCGAGCCAGCTTGTTGGTGGTGACGAATCCATTGGGCAACTCGGTGAGGTGCTGACCGGTCTGCTTGGCCAGACCGTCGACCTTCACGAAGTAGTACCAGTAGGCGCCGCCGATGCCGGCAAGCGCGATGGCAGTCGACACGATGGCGAGCGACCAGCTCGGGGCGCCATGGGCGATGGCCGGGAAGTACGACGCACCCGCGGGCTCGATGAAGTGCTCGAAGCGCAACTGCCACGAATCGGGCACCCCGGTGAGACCCTTGGGCAAGTTGAGGAAGCCCACGAGAATCGAGAAGCCAGAGAGGATGTAGAGCGGCCACAAGATGCGCGGGCCCGACTCGTGCGGATCGCCGTGGTGGGCATGCGCATCATCGTCATCGGCATGGGCATGATCGTCGTCGTGGGCGTCGTTGCCGCGGTACTCCCCGTGGAAGGTGAGGTAGATGCAGCGGGTCATGTAAGCGGCGGTCAGTGCGGCGCCGACCATGCCCATCAGAAGATGGAAGGTGTAGGCGCCGTTGCCACCGGTGCCGCCGAAGAGGCCCCAGCCACCAGTGCCCACGAGGATCTCGTCCTTCGACCAGAAGCCCGCGAGAGGCGGCAAGCCGGCCAGCGCGATTGATCCGATGATGAAGGTGATGTAGGTGCGCGGCATGAATTTCTTCATGCCACCCATCGATTTCTTCATGTCGAAGCTGTGGACGGCGTGAGCGACCGAGCCCGAACCGAGGAAGAGGTTGGCCTTGAAGAAAGCGTGGGTGAAGAGGTGGAAGACGGCGGCCGTCCAGGCGCCGACGCCGAGAGCCATCGCCATGTAGCCCAGCTGCGAGACCGTGGAGTAGGCCAACACCTTCTTGATGTCGGTCTGCACGAAGGCGAGCAGCCCGGCGAAGACCAGCGTGATGGCACCCACGGTGGAGAGCAGGTTGATGCTCGAGCCGCCGATCTGCATGCCCTCGAAGAACACTGGGTAGAGGCGGGCGACCATGTAGATGCCGGCGACGACCATGGTTGCGGCGTGGATGAGCGCGGAGACGGGCGTGGGGCCGGCCATAGCGTCGGGCAGCCAGGTGTGGAGAATGAACTGGCCGGACTTCGACATGACGGCGGCCATGAGGGCGGCGGCAGCAACGACGAGAGCCGTGTGGCCGACCGTGCCCTGGTTGATCGCGTTGTTGATCGCCAGCGTGTCGAAGGTCTGTCCGCCACCGGCGGCGAAGAACAAGGTGATCATGCCGACGAGGAGGCCGACATCGCCGACGCGGTTGGTGAGGAACGCCTTCAATGCGGCATCGCTGTTGGGCTTTTCTTCCCACCAGTGGCCGATCAGCGCGAAGGAACAGACGCCCACCAGCTCCCAACCGACGATCATCTGAAGGATGTTGTCGCTCAGGACGAAGAAGAGCATCGACGCCGTGAACAGCGACAGGAATGCGAAGTAGTGGGTGTAGCGACGATCGCCGCTCACGTAGTCGGTCGAGTAGATGTGGACCAGCAGCGAGATCAGGGTGACGACGAAGAGCATCATCACCGAGAGGCCGTCGACCAGGATCCCGGCGTTGAATTCGATGCCGCCGGACTGCAGCCACTGGGTGGACTTCTGCACGGCGACGTAGGCGTGCTCGCCGCCGCCTTCGCCCTCGGCTTCGACAGTGAGCACGACGGTGTCAGATGACGACGTACCGTCCTGATCGATCACGGCAACGCCGAGCGCCTCCTCATCGGAGTGATCAGCCTCATCGGAATGATCGACATCGTCCGAGTGGTCGGCATCGTCGTCGTGATGGCCGTCGTCGGCGGTGACGGAGGGCGATTCGGCCAGAGGGCCATCGAAGTTGTCGCGATGGTCGAGCCAGCTGAAGCCGGTGAGTACGGCGAGCACGAAGGCGATACCGACGGCGGCGATGCCGAACTCCGCACCCTTCTTGGGCATGCGCTTGCCGAAGAAGAGGATCAGGAGAAACGAGACCGCCGGCAGCAGCGGAATGATCCAGGCGTTCTCGAGGAACCAGCTGGCGTCGTTGGTGACGCTCGAGACCTCGGATGGACCTTCGGTGACGAACGGCAGAGCGGTCGCAAGAAGTGAATTCATCAGCATCCCCTCAGCCCTTCATGAGATCGGCCTCGGAGAGGTCGATGCTTCGGCGGTTGCGATACATGAGCAAGACGATGGCGAGACCAATGCCGACTTCGGCAGCGGCGACCGCGATCGTGAACAGGGCGAACACTTCGCCACCGACATCATCGGTGAGCGAGCCGAACGCAACGAGGTTGATGTTGACGGCGTTGAGGATCAACTCAACCGACATCAGAACGAGGATGGCGTTCTTTCGAACGAGTACGCCATAGACGCCAATGCAAAAGAGTGCGGCGGCGAGGAGCAGGAACTGGTTCAGCAGCATGAGATCAGATCCCCTCTCAGTCTTTCCGGGCCACGACGATGGCACCGATCAGCGCGGCGAGCAGCAGCACCGAGACGGCTTCGAACGGGACGATGTATTGCGAGAAGATCGAGTCGCTGACCTCGGCGACGCGCTGAGGCTCGTCGATCACGATGCGATCGTCGCTCCAGGTGTCGATGAGGGCGGTGGCCATCACGGCGAAGAGCAGCACACCAACGGCGACCGCGAGCGAACGCTTTTCCTTCGCGACCGATTCGTCTTCGCCGAGCGACGCACGGGTGAGCATCACACCGAAGAGGAACAGCACCACGACGGCGCCGATGTAGACGAGCACCTGGGTGACGGCGACGAACTCTGCGCCGAGAAGGATGAACTGGGCAGCGACACCGGCCAGCACCACAACCAACCACAGCGCGGCGTGCACGATGTTGGCGGAGGTCACAACCCGCAGCGCCGACACGATCATCACGGCCGCAATCACACCAAAGAAGATGTTCTGCGCAACCATGATGTCGGCGTCGCTGGAGATCGCAGCGAGGAGTGCGGTCATGTCGGCGGGACCTTCAGTTTCTTTGCCTCGGAACCGGCCTCGTAGTCCTCGAACTCCGGAACGGTCTCCATCCACTCCGAAAGACGCGACTTGTCGTGGAGCAGATCGGCGATGCGGGGCTCGGAGTATTCGAACTCCGGGGTCCAGAACAGCGCTTCGAACGGGCACACTTCGACGCAGATTCCGCAGTACATGCACAGCGCGAAGTCGATGTCGAAGCGATCGAGCATGTTCTTTTGGCGGGGCTTGCCACCAGCACGGCGCGGCGGTGCCTTCTCCTTGTGGCCCTCGATGTAGATGCACCAATCGGGGCATTCACGAGCGCACAGCATGCACGAGGTGCAGTTCTCCTCGTGGAGCGCGATCACGCCACGGGCGCGAGGCGCCGGCTCTTCCTTCTCGTGCGGGTATTGCACGGTGTCGGCGCCGCGTGAAGGAGCCGGGATCGGCTTCTTCAGCCCGTCAGGGAAGACGGTCCGGAGGATCGTGCCACCGGTGACGCCGAGTCCTTTGATGAGTCCTGGGACGAGGCCCATGTCAGATCCAGACCTTGAAGATGGCCGTCACCACGATGTTGGCGAGGGCGATGGGGATGAGAAATTTCCATGCGAGGCGCTGCAGTTGATCCTCGCGGAAGCGGGGGAAGGTGAAGCGCACCCAGAAGACGATGAAGGTGAGGATCACGATCTTCGTGATGAGCACGATCGGCCCGAGAAGGTTCCAGGTGTTGTCGTCCCATTCGAGGCCTGGGATCGGAGCCCACCAGCCGCCGAGGAACAACACCGAGGCAACCGAAGCGAACACGCCGGCAGTGGCGAACTCGCCGATGAAGAAGAGCAGGAACCGCATACCCGAGTACTCGGTCATGTAGCCCGACACCAGCTCGGATTCCGCGATCGGCATATCGAACGGGGCCTGGGTGAGCTCGGCTTGCATCGCGATCATGAAGATCATGAACGCCACACCCTGGGTGAGGATGTAAGGGTTGCCGATACCGCCCCAGCCGAAGATCTCGCCTTCGGCCTGGGCGATGACGATGCCTTGCATGTTCATCGTGCCGGCCTGGATCACCACGCCGACAACGGCGAGAATCAGCGGCAGTTCGTAGGCGATCAGCTGGCCGGTGGCACGTAGGCCGCCCAGCAGCGAGTACTTGTTGGCCGAACCCCAGCCGGCCATGAGAATGCCGATGACCGATACCGAGGACACGGCCATGCCGAGATAGATCCCGACGTCGTTGTTGATGAACCAGGCATCGGGTCCGGCGGGCACGACGACCACCAGCAGGAAGGTGCTGGCGAGGATGACGAAGGGCGCAGCGGCAAAGACGAACTTGTCGGCCTTGCGGGGGAAGATGTCTTCCTTTTGGAGGTGCTTGCCGACCTCGGCCAGCAGCTGCAGCGAGCCGAACGGGCCGGCCTCCATCGGGCCGAGGCGGCTCTGCATGAACGACACCATCTTGAAGAGGTGCAGATACACGAGCGTGCCGGCCACCAGCAGGACGCCGGCGAGACCGCCGACGACGCGCAGACTGGTCTGCTGCCAGTAGGACAGTTCTGCGAGCAGACTCACCGGTCGATGTCTCCGAGGATGAAGTAGAGCGAGCCGAGGATCGTGACGATGTCGGGCACATAGACGCCCTTCAACAACCACGGCGTGATCGACATGTTGTTGAACGACGCCGAACGGATCTTCACGCGATAGGGCACAAGATCGCCCTTGGAGATCACGTAGTAGCCCATCACGCCAAGCGGGTTCTCGGTCTCGACGTAGGCCTCACCGGCGGTCACCTTGATGATGCGCGGCACCTTGGCCATGATCGGGCCGGCCGGAATGGTGTCGAGGAGCTGGTCGACGATCTTCGTGGCTTCGCGCACTTCCTGCAGGCGGACCCAGAAGCGGCTGAACGAATCGCCGTCGGGGTGCGTCCAGACCTTCCAGTCGACCTGGTCGTAGACGAGGCCATTCGGGTTGTCGCGACGGACGTCCCAATCGACGCCGGAACCGCGGATGTTGGCACCGGAAAGTCCGTATTGCAGGCCCACGTCGGGAGGAATGACGCCAATGCCGCGGGTTCGCTTCTGGAAGATCTCGTTGCCCATGACGAGAGTTTCGATCTCGTCGCAAAAGCCCCGCATCTTCTTCATGACCTGCTTGGTCTCGGCAACCCAGCCGGCGGGCAGATCGTCCTTGAGGCCACCGATGCGGTCGAAGTTGGGGTGGAACCGACCGCCAGTTGCGGACTCGATCTGGTTGAGGATGTGTTCGCGGTCGCGGAAGGCGAAGAACACCGGCGTCACGGCGCCGACCTGCACAGCCATGTCGCCGAGGAACAACACCACGTTGGCGATGCGGCTCATCTCGAACAGGATCGTGCGGATCCACTGGGCGCGAGGCGGGGCCTCGACTTCCATCAGCTGCTCGGCGGCGAGGATGAAGGGCACCTCGTTGGCGAAGCTGCCCAGCCAGTCGATGCGGTTGATGAGGCTGGTCACCTGTGGGTAGGTGCGCACCTCGGTGAGCTTCTCGTAGCCACGGTGCATGTAGCCCATGACGGGGTCAGCGGCGATCACTTGCTCACCATCGAGCTTGGCGATGATGCGCAGCGTGCCATGGGTGGCCGGATGCTGCGGGCCGATGTTGAGGGTCATGCCCTCGGTCTCGAGCTCGAGGTTGAGCCGGGCATCAGCCGCCTGCGAGGCGATGTAGCCCAGCTGTTGGCGATCGGAGATGTCAGTCATTGCTACCTCCGGCATCCGTTTCATCTTCTTCGTCGTCGGAGCCGGGCATGGCCTCGACGTCGACGATTCCGGGCCACGGCTTCACCCGGCGGGCCAAGAGTGGGAAGTCCTTACGCATCGGGTTGCCCTCGAATTCGCCGGGCAGATAGATGTGGCGCAGTCCGGGGTGACCCTCGAAGTTGATGCCGAACATCTCCCAGGCCTCACGCTCGTGCCAGTTGGCGCCGGCATAGGTGCCGACCCAGCTGGGAACGGTGAGGGTGTCGGCGGGAACGTCGGCCTTGATGGTGAGGGCCCGGTGACCAACGATGTCGTTGACGCGGGCAAATACCTGGAAGCGGGTCTCACCACCGGCGAGGCCCCAGATCATTTCCTCAGCTTCCTTCGGGTCGGCGCCCTCGAGGGCAAGATCCACTTGGGAGTCCATGTCGCGGCCGAACGGCGACGGCAACCAGTCGATGGCGCTCACGAAGCTGAAGTACGCGAAACCCATGCCGTTCTTGAGGAACTCGGCTGTCTGGGCCCAGGCATCAGCGGTGACCCGGATCGTGAGATCGATGCCCGGCTCGAGGTGGCTGCCGACAAGGGCATCGCCGAGTTCGGCGCTCAGTTGTTCGAGCATCGCCTCGCGAACGGTGTCGGTCGCGATCTCGGCTTCTTCGGTGGGGGTGTCAGTCGACGACAATTGACTCACCCTTCCAACGCGCGGCCATGTCTTCGTTCTGGATCCGCTCTTGCAGCATCACGATTCCCTCGAGGAGGGCTTCGGGCCGAGGGGGGCAACCGGGAACGTAGACATCAACCGGAATGATCTGATCGACGCCCTTGGTGACCGAATAGGAGTCCCAGTAGGGGCCGCCGCAGTTGGCGCACGATCCCATGCTGATCACGTATTTCGGCTCGGGCATCTGCTCGTAGAGACGCTTGACCGCGGGGGCCATCTTGTCGGTCACGGTGCCCGACACGACCACGAGGTCGGTCTGGCGGGGGCTTGCCGGCAGCGGAATCACGCCGAGACGCATGACGTCGTAGCGCGGAGAGCCGAATGCGGCGCCCATCTCGATGGCGCAGCAGGCCAGGCCCCATTGGTAGACCCACAGGCTGTATTTGCGGCTCATGTTGAGCAGCGAAGTGATGCCCTTCGGGATCTTGCCGGATTCAACGAGGCCCATCAGACCCACCTGAGCATTCCCTTGCGCCAGGCGTAGACCAGCCCGAGCAACAAGATGTAGACGAAGATCGCCATTTCGATGAGACCGAAGAGTGCGTAGGCCTCGAGGCGCGTGGCCCACGGGAAGATGAAGACCGCCTCGACGTCGAACATGACGAAGAGCAAGGCGAAGATGTAGTAGCGGATGTTGGACTGCGACCACATGTCGCCAGTCGGATCAACACCCGATTCGTAGGTTTCGAGCTTCTGTTCGGTGGGGTTCGAGGGTCGCAGAATCGCGCCGATGCCCAGGAAGGCGGCAACGAGCGCAACGCCGACGAGACCAAAGATCCCGACAGTGAGATAACTACGGAGAAAATCCGACACGAAGGAAGACCCTAGCGATCGTGTTTCGGGCAGAACAAAGCCGGGGAAAGATCGTTTCCCGGCCGCCAGAACCTACCGCCACGCCGCCGATGTCAGGGTGATCGGACTCGAAGTTTCAACGACGCGACAACGCCACGAGGATCTCCTGGGCAGCGACGACAGCCGATGCCCGAGAAGTGTCGACCTCCAGGTCGTAGCCATCCCGCTCGTGCACAGCCCGCTGCCACCGCAGAACCGGAGCCGGGATCGATCCATCGGCGGCCGACCCGACATAGCCATCGCCCGACTCATCGCGCCGCCGCATGACCTCGTCGAGCTCGCAACGAACGCCGACGAACAACACGTCCACCCCGCGGAGCCACTCACCCACCCGGTCGAGAATTCCCAGCGATGTCGAGTAGTCGTCGTGATGACCCACGTCGACCGCGACATTGGCCCCGGATCGAGCAAGCTGTGCCGCCTCGCGATACATCGCCTCGAACATCGCCGGAAGGCGCGGCTCGAGGTCGGGGCGCTCTCCGCCGGGCCGAAGGCCGATTCCGGGCAGTAACTCCTCTGGCGTCTCTGCCATCACCGCGTCGACTCCGTGGTTCACCCACTCCCCCGGCGCGGCTGTCGCCAATGCGCGAGCGATCGATGTCTTGCCCGACCGCGGCGCGCCGTTGAGGATGACTACCCACCCAGACGGTTGACCGGCGGCAACATCGGGACTCACCCTCGCGACCCTACGCCCCCTCGTCGGCGGGTATCTCGGTTGCACCGGCCCCTGAGGACACCGAAGATGCAGACGTGCACACGGCGACCTACGCGGCCGCGGCTTGGGCAAGCAGCTGATGGCCGCAGCCCTCGCCCACGCGCTGGCGGCGGGTTGCTACAAGGTGATGCTGCTCACGGGATCGTCCGACCCCGACACTCACGCGTTCTACCGAGCGTGTGGATTCGATGGCGACACGAAGCAGGGCTACGTCGTTCGCTCGTAGTCGACCCGAGTCGGCGTCACGAATGCCCGACGGTGCTCGAGCACCATGGAATCGGCGATCTCGAATGACGAACGCAACGGCAGGTCGGCCGCCGAGGTTCCGACACCGACTGCGATCTCACCGGCTTCGACGACGAGGGCGTCGTCGACATCGAGAAACGCGAGTTGCGAAGTGTCGAAGTCGAACTCGACGCGGCACGCGGTCCCTGGCTCGAGCGACACCCGGCGAAAGCCGGCGAGCTGACGCACCGGTCGGATCATCGACGCAACCACGTCGCTGACATAGACCTGCACGACCTCATCGCCGGCTCGGGTGCCGGTGTTGGCGACGGTGCACCCGAAGGTCACCACCTCGCCGGCCGCGACAGAAGTCGCTGAGACGGAGAGGTCGCTCACTTCGAAGGTCGTGTAGGACCGGCCGAAACCGAACCCCCACGGTGCGGCCGTGGCAGCGTCGACGTAGGCCCGGTCGGTGTTGGCCCCGGTGCCGTAGGCCTGGCCGTGATAGGTCGGCGACGCACCGACGGTGGACGGGTACGACATCGGGAGCTTGCCTCCCGGGTTGACGGTGCCGAAGAGCGCGTCAGCGATGGCCTCCCCGCCGTGGGGCCCCGGATCCCAGGCCTGGAGGATCGCCCCGGCACCTGCGAGATCGTCGGCTACGTCGAGCGGTCCACCACTGAGCATCACCACCGCGGTTGGTACCCCCGTGGCGATCACGCGACGAGCGAGCTCACCCTGGCTACCTGGGAGCCCGAGCGTGGCTCGGTCGCGTCCTTCGCCTGCGGTGGCATCGCCAACCCAACCGGTCTTCTCGCCGATTGCGAGAACGACCACGTCGGATCCCGCTGCGAGCGCGACCGCCTCGGCGATGTCGTCGGTGTCGGGGAAGGTCCATCCACAGCCCGGTGCCGTGACCGCGTCGGTCTTCTCCGACACCGCGCCGAAGATCGTCGGACGACCCGGGTACAGGCTCCGGATCCGCTCGTCGATCTCTTCTCGCGGCGCCGCTTCCTCAACGGTGTGGAACGCATGGGTGACCGCGTCGAAGGTGGGGTCGGGGGAACGGCCCGCAGCCTCGGTGGGGGCGACGCCGTCGGGAACCCCAGCCATCGTGTTGGCCATGCCCCGCATGATCGCCATGCCGAGTTCGACACCGGAAGCCGGCGTGTAGGCAGCGAAGAGACAGCGCATGTCATCGGCCATCGGGCCGATCACGGCGACCTTGCCGACGTCCGGGGAGAGGGGCAGCAACCCGTCGTTCTCCAGGAGCACGAGGCTCTCGTCGGTGATCTGGCGAGCAAGACTGACCGAATCGGGCATCGCGAAGATCGAGCGAGCAGCTTCGACGTCGGAGTAGGGCGAGTCCATCAGGCCGGTCGCGAACTTGTGAGCGAGCACGCGGCGCGCTCCGCGATCGACGAGAACTTCGTCGATCTCGCCGTTGGCGACGGCCTCCGGGAGTTCCTCGAACCCGACCAGCGTGGGTAGCTCGACGTCGAGTCCCGCGGTCAAGGCGAGGATGCCTGCCTCCCGCGGTGTGGCCGCAAGGCGATGCGGATCGATCAGTCGTTCGACCGCGCCGTAGTCGGCCACGACCACACCCTCGAAGCCGAGACGTTCGCGGAGGAGCTCGGTGAGGATTCGCACGGAGCCGGCCGGTGCTTCGCCGTCGACCTCGGAGTAGGAGTTCATCATCGATGCGAGGCCCGCATCTCGGATCGCCGCCTCGAAGGGCAGTGCGAACACCTCGTAGAGCTCGCGACGACCAGCTGAGCTTCGCGCCTGGTTCAGTCCACCCTCCGTGAACGAGTAGCCGAGGAAGTGTTTGCCCGTGGAGATCACACCGGTCGCGAGGTCGTCGCCCTGCATTCCCGACACGAACGCGACGCCGAAGGCCGAACACAGGTGCGGGTCCTCGCCATACGTCTCGTGGTTGCGACCCCAACGGGCGTCGCGAGCAACATCGAGTACCGGCGACAAGACGTGATGCACGCCCACGGCGCGCGCTTCGCGACCGGCGATCGCGGCCATGTCGTGAATCAGATCGGGCTGCCAACTGGCGGCGAGACCGATGGCCGTCGGGAAGTTCGTGGCCGAGTCCTGCGCGAATCCGTTGAGCGCCTCGTTGTGGACCATCGCGGGAATGCCGAGGCGCGTCTGCTCGACAAAAACTCGCTGCAGCGTGTTGAGCGTCTCAGCCAGCTCAGCGGGCTGCGCGGCGAGGTTGCCTCCCATGCAGAGGTGACCCACGCCGTGCGGTGTGCGGGCCAGGACCTCGGCAGCATCGGGCCCTTCGGGGCCGAAGTAGTCCATCGGGAAGATCCCATGGAGCTGGGCGACCTTCTCCTCGATCGTCATTTGGGCCAGAAGTGCGTCGACCCGATCGTCGCTCATGTCGTTCCTCCGAGAATCATCTGCCGTTCTTCCGCGCTCAACGCGATGGCGACAGCCGCCGCGTTCTGTTGCACCTCTTCGACCGAGGCGCCACCCGTGATGGCAAGCGTGGTCATGGCATCGCCGAGCACCCAGGCGACGGCGATCTGGCTGAGCGACACCCCGCGTGACTCGGCAACCGCCTCGGCCCGCTCACGGCGAGCCCAGTTCAGGTCGTCGAAGTAGCAGCGAGCCACCTCCGCAACATGGTCGTTCTCAGGCTCGACGAGGTCAGAGCGGGAGAGATTGGCCGACAAGAATCCGCCGGCCAGCGACGACCAGGCAACAACCGGTATCCCGGCCGCCTCGTGCCACGCACGATCCTCTGCCGCCCCCGGTCCGGTCAGGGTCACGACGTCGTCCCACGGAGGATCCAGTTGTGTGGCCAGGCTGTAGTGCGCACTGTTGGCCACCGGTCCGGCCAGGTCGTTTGCGGACGCGTAGTCGACGGCGGATCGCAGCCGCGCGGTGGTCCAGTTGGAGACGCCCCAGGCCGAAATGCGGCCGGCGTCGATCTCGCGGTTGGCGGCATCGACCAGTTCGCCGATGGCGACCGAGACATCGTCACGATGAAACGACCACAGATCGACGTGGTCGAGCGAGGCCCGTTCGAGCGTGTCGGTCACGTCAGCGGACAGGGCATCAGGCGACACTCGGGGCTTCCCCTCATCGTCCGGGTGGCATCCCTTCGCCATGATCACCACGGCATCACGATCGCCGTGGCTCGCGACCCAACGACCGAGCAGTCGATCCACACCTCGTCCGTCGAAGTCGTAGATGTGGGCAGTGTCGAACGCGGTGATGCCGGCGGCGAGCGCCGCATCGAGCACCGAGAACGCGTCGGCATCGTCGCCCCAGATCAGCCCGAGCGAGCCCTGCACGATGGTCGAGATCGATCGATCGATCCCAGGAAGGACTGCAGTCTTCACGACTTCTCCGATTCGAACGGGTAGCGCACACCGACCTGGCGGCGCAGTTCGTCACACTGGTCGGCCATGCGAACCGAGTCTGCGAGCGACATGACATCGCTCTCGGTGCGTCCCGCGGCAACACAGTCCATCACGTGCTGGATCTCGTACTCGAAGCCGTTGGCGGGATGAGGTCGCGACTCGGTCTGGCGGTCGTCGCCGCTCACGAGGGTTGCTTCCGAGGCGCCCCAGAAGAAGGGAATCTCGATCGAACCCTCGGATCCATGAACGACCGCCTGATGGTCGAGGTTGGCGCGCAACGCCGACGACAGCTGGGCGACCACCGATCCGTAGCGCCCGGCAACCACGACATGGTCGTCGACGCCCGTCGGGCCGATGTGACCCG
>CALKOE010000034.1 GCA_938091985.1 uncultured Acidimicrobiales bacterium
GACGGCAATTGGGCGTGGATCCAGCCCGATGGCGGTTGGGGTTGGAGCAATGCCGGCCTGATCGTCGACGGCACTGACTCCCTGCTCGTCGACACGCTGTTCGATCTTCCGCTGACTCGCACCATGCTCGACGCGTTCAACGACATTGCACCACAGGCGACAATTTCGACGCTGGTGAACACCCACAGCAACGGCGACCATTGCAACGGCAACGAACTGGTGCCCGCTGAGATCATCACCTCCGTCACCGCGGCCGAGGAAATGGCCCATGAGAGTCCCGAGTCGATGGTGGCGCTGATGGCCGCAGCTCCGGAGATGGGGATCACCGGCGAATTCTTCACCCATTGCTTCGGTGCATTCGAGTTCGAGGGGATCAACCGCCCGGCGCCGACCACGACCTTCGAGGGATCGATGCAGCGAACCGTGGGCGACACCGTCGTCGACCTCGTCGAGGTCGGGCCCGCCCACACGGGCGGCGATGTCTTGGTGCACGTGCCTGGTCGCTCAACCGTCTACACCGGCGACATCTTGTTCGTCGAAGGGCACCCCATCCTGTGGGCCGGCAGCATCCCAGACCTGCTCGCCGCGCTGGATGTCATCGAGCGGTGGCAACCCGAGACGATCGTGCCAGGCCACGGCCCGGTCACCGACCTCCACGGCCTCGCCGAGATCCGGTCGTATCTGGAGTACTGCCACGCCGAGTGTCGCGCCAGATTCGACCGTGGCCTGTCGGTCAGCGATGCGGCCGTTGATCTCTCGTTCGACAAGTGGTCGGACTGGGGCGAACCCGAACGAATCGTGACCCTGGTCAACACCTGTTACCGAGAGTTCGGCCAGGAAACGCCCTCGACGGTCGGCGACCTGTTCGGTGCCATGGCCGCCCTCTGGGACCGTCAGCGAGACTGACCGGCGAGTCGAGCCCAGGCGTCGAGGTCGAGCGTCTCCGGGCGCGCCTGCGGGTCGACGCCCGCGGCAGCGAAGTCCGCTGGGTCGATCATGTTGCTCAGCGATCGGCGCAGCATCTTGCGTCGTTGTCCGTAGGCCGTGCGCAGCAACGGTTCGATGCGATCGAGCGGGATCGCCACCGGCGGCTCGCGATGACGGGTGATGCGCACCAGCACCGACTCGACGTTGGGCACGGGATGAAAGACCGTCGGCGGCACTCTTGCGACCACCTCGGCCACCCCCTGGTACGCCACAAGAATCGATGGAATCCCGATTGCCTTGTCGCCCACCTTCGCCGCGAGTCGCTCGCCGACCTCGCGCTGCACCATCACGAGCATGGAGCCGATGCGAGGCACCTCGCGGAGCAGATCGAGCACCAGCGGAGTCGCAACGTTGTACGGAAGATTCGCCACCAGCGTCCATCGCTCATGGTCGGCCAGCAGCGTGTCCCAGTCGACCTCACGGGCGTCGGCTTCAACGACCCGCACCGGGAGACCGGCCACGACTTCGCGCAGCACCGGCACGAGACCACGGTCGGCTTCGACGGCAAGGATGTCGGCGCCCAATTCCGCCAGGGCGAGCGTCAACGAGCCGAGGCCGGGCCCGATCTCCACCACCGGGTCACCGTCGGACACCTCCGCCAGCCGGGCAATGCGGCGGACGGTGTTGGGGTCCACCACGAAGTTCTGGCCCAGCGCGCGACGCGGTTCGAGGCCGTGTCGCTCCATGAGCGCTCGGAGATCTTGCGGGGAATGGGTCACCTATGGTCAGGCCGCAGCGGCCTGCTGCCCACAGATCGGCCAGGGAGACCAACCTCGACGGCGCCACAACGCGAGCGCCATGGCGTCTTGGTCTGCCGGTGCGGCCGCAGCCGGATCCACGCCGACCAGCGACGGATGATCGAGCCCGGCGATCCAGTCCCACGTGGCCTGCGAGAATTGGTAGGCCCCGCGGTAGCGCTGATTGGCACTGACGATGCTGTAGTTCCCGCTCGACTCACACTGGCGAAGGACCGCCCATTGTGCGGGAGTCGGGTCGCCCGCGGCCGGCGCTGCCGTGGTGGTCGGAGTTGGGGGCGAGTCCGGCGCGGCGACCGTGGTGGTCGGCGCAGCAGTGGTCGTCGTTGTCGTGGTCGTGGTGGTGCGCGCCGCAGCCTCCTCGGCTGCTTGGCGCTCGGCAGCGGCGATCCGAGCGGCTTCCTCGGCCGCAATGCGATCCTCTTCAGCCTGGCGCGCCTCGGCGGCGAGCGTCAGGGCCTGTTCGTGGGCGCTCTCGCGGTAGGCGCTGCGCGCGAGTGTCCACTGCTCGGCTCGCGACGTGAACGCGGCGACGTCGGCCTGCACGAGCGGTGTGACGGCGGCAGCGGGCACAGTGAGCGAGGCAATCGAGGCCACGATCACGAGCGCGAGAAGGCTGCGGCGAGGTTGCACGCGGCGCATCACGACCACAGCTCCGTCCTTCCCACTGGCCATCGTCACGAAGACGACAGACGTCGTACGGCGCGCGACGGTAGAAGCGTCGTAACACAATTGCAACCTTCAGCGACGAGGACCGCGCCGTTTCAGACTTCGTCGAAGCCGTAGAAAGCTGCTGCAGTCGCCCAGGTCGCGGCCTCGACATCCTCGACCGAGCACCCCTTGGCCTCGGCGACAGCGGCGCCCACGAGCGGCACGAAGGCCGGCCGGTTCGGCTTTCCGCGGTGCGGCACAGGCGCCAGGTACGGGCTGTCGGTCTCCACGAGCAGCCGATCGAGCGGGCAGTTCGCTGCCGCTTCTCGGAGATCTCCTCCGCTCGGGAACGTGATGATTCCCGAGAATGACAGCAGCGCACCGCGAGCCA
>CALKOE010000035.1 GCA_938091985.1 uncultured Acidimicrobiales bacterium
GGTGCGCCGTGTGGGCTGGGTCACTGAGAGGTCGCCGCCATCCAGTCGGCGATGCGCGTCGCGAGATCGGCACCCTCGTCCTCCTGGATGAAGTGCCCCGCGTTCGGAAAGTCGTGGTGGGGTTGGCCGGCGGCGCCGGCGATCTGCACTCGGGTCGCATCCTGCGAGTCCTGCCCACCGAAGATCGCATCCTTCAGCCCGAACATGCCGAGCACCGGGCGAGGAAATGCATCGAGCGCGGCGCGGGCGGCTTCGTTGGTCGGCACGTGTCCCAGCGTGTTCACGAGCGACGGGAACATCCGGGTTCCGGCCATGAAGAGCCGCGACGGAAACGGCGCGTCGTAGGCGGCGATCTCGGCGCCGGTGATATCGGCCTGGATCGAGGCGCGCATCACGACGGACGGCATGTAGTCCTTGCCCACCATCGCGTAGGCGATCCATTCGCCGAACACTCCCATGCCGCCACCCCCGCCTCCGCCGCCGACGACGAAGGGGAAGTCGAGATCCTGGGGATCGAGAGTCTCTGGTTCCGGGAATGGGGCGAACCCCTCGGGCATGACCGGGAGGTTGCCGTTGGCAACCACGACTCGCGCGAACCGGTCGGGGTTGTTGCCCACGCAGCGCAACCCGATGAGCGAACCCCAGTCCTGAACGACGGGGGTGATCGCCGTGAGCCCGAGTACGTCGAGGAACTCTTCGACCCACGCCACGTGCTGGAGGAACGTGTAGTCCTCCATCTGCACCGGCTTGTCCGACTTGCCGAAGCCCATGTGGTCGGGTGCGATCACGCGGAAGCCGGCATCGGCCAACACTGGAATCATCTTGCGGTAGAGGTAGCTCCAGTCCGGCTGGCCGTGGAGCAGCAGGACGACCTCACCGTCTGGATCGCCTGCGTCGACATAGTGCATGCGCATGCCATCGACGTCGGCGTAGTTCGGTGCCCAAGGGAAATCCGGGATGTCGGCAGAGGCGGCGTCGGGCGTGCGGACGAAAGGACGCCCACCCGTGGTCCAGAGGATTTCGGCCTCGTCGGCGCTGACGTCAGGGGGCAAGATGGCCGTGCGCTCGTTCATCAGCTCATCCTCGCGTGCCGGAGAGCATTACGTTGCCGTCGCGAATCAGCGTGAGGGTGCCGTCTTCGATCGTGAACGTCTCGGCGGCTCGGATCCCGCCGCCGATCGCGAGGTCTTGGTCCGCTCGTTCGTCGTCGCACGCGATTTCGGTGCTGGACAGGCCACCGAACGTGATGCCCTGGCCGGCGAAGATGTCGTCATCGCCCTCCGATGGGCGATACACGCCGCGGGCCTCCCACTCACCGCTGCCGGTGTTGCAGCCCGTCGAGTAGTTGAGCGTCCCATCGTCGAGGAACTCGATCGTCACTGGCTCGTCGCCGACGGCGTCGGCTTCACCGAGCCCGCCGGCGAGCTGGAAGGTGGCGATGTTCCACGAGCCGAGCAGTTCGTCGCCGCGGTCCGTCGGCTCGTTGGCGTCGGCGTCGTTGTTGTCGTTGTTGCTGTCGTTGTCGTCCGGCGCCGACGTGGCGCCGTCGGGTTCGGCGTCACTGCCTCCGTCGTCGCCGCAGGCTGTTGCGAGCAGTGCCATCGCCGCGATGGCGAACACGAGGCGAAGAAGCATCCGAGGATTCAGGGGAAGTCTCATGCGCGAAACGCTAGTCGCGCCGAGATCGCGGCGGCCGGGCTACTCGGCGACGGCCACCAAGATGTTGGTCGACCGGGAGTCGCGGAGAATGAACGACGGATCGAGCCACACCCACCGATTGGCGCTGTCGAGCGCGGTAGTAATGGCGGTGGCCTGGGCGGTGACGTCATCCGCGCAGGCCATTCCCTCGGCTTCGAAGTTGCCCATCGCGATGATCTGGCCGTCGTCGCTGGTGGTGAGTGTGGTGCCGAACTCGGTGTAGCCGCCCGACACGATGAATGTCGCGGTGAACCCATTGCAGCCGTCGTGGCCGCTGACCGAGCCGCCGGCCGTGAACTCGAACCAGGGTGAAGTGTCGGGCAGCACCGACAGGAATGAGCCGTCTGCGGACTGGTAGTCGGTGGGGGTGAAACGCTGGCCGACGAGGATGGCGTCGGAGCCGGTGAGTCCGCTCACGCCGCCGGTGTCGTCGCTTGGCCCGGCTGTGGGCTCGGTGTTGTCCGGCTCAAATCCGAGTCCAGGACCACTGTCGTCTCCAGAGCAGGCGGCGGACGAAAGCGCCACGACGACTACAGCAAGAAAGAGTCGTTTCATGGCCCGACGCTAGGCCATCGTGTTGGGCCAGGACAGGGCGGTCAGCGGCGCGCGGCGAAGAAGTCGGTGAGGAGTTGGGCGCACTCGTCGGCCCGCACTCCGTGAGTGGAGGCGAACTCGTGGTTGAGCCTCGGGTCGCTGCCGAGGCTGTAGAGCGAGCCGCAGGCGCCGGCCTTCATGTCGGCTGCGCCGAATACCACGCGACCGATGCGGGCCTGCTGAAGTGCTCCGGCACACATCGGACACGGCTCGAGCGTGACCACCACCGTTGCATCGGTGAGTCGCCACGAACCGAGCGCTACGGCTGCGTCGCGCACAGCCAACAGCTCGGCGTGCGCTGTCGGGTCGTTGGTTGCCTCGCGCTCGTTGTGACGGCGGGCAACGATCTCGCCGTTGATCACGACCACCGCACCAACCGGCACGTCGCCGTGGGCAACCGCGAGCCGGGCTTCTTCGATGGCGATACCCATCAGGGACTCGTCGGTCGGCAGGTCGTGCTCGCTCACGTGGCGAGCGTAGCGGCGGCTCGTCAGGCGGTGACCGGTCGGAGGCTGGTCGAGGCGGCGGTTGCGCGCGTCCGTAGCCAGAACTGGGTTGCCCCGAAGTCGCCCACGGCGAGGCCGATGAGGCCAGCGACGATGTTGCCGGTGGTGCTCAAGACGCCGGAGAGGATCACGACGACGGTGCCGAGAACCCAGGCAGCATCGGCGAGCGAGATGAGCAGCGACTCGGCGACGACTCTCTCGTCCCTCGCCCGAGAGAGCATCAGCACCTGGAGGGCGAACACGATGAGCCCGGCGCCGAGCAGGCGGGTCACGACCACGTGGTCGATGCCCAGTTCGCGGGAAACCCATGACCCGGCGAAGAGCGCGATCGCTCCTCCCATGATCGAGGTGGCCGCGTTCGCTCGAAGCACGAGGCGGAGGCGGTTGATTGCGGTGGTTTGGGTGGTCTGTGTTTCAGTCATGGCCTGACGGTCGCGCTCCGGCCGGCAAAGGGCGATGACGCAAGAGGTAATCGTCACGGTGACCTTCGAATTCCTACGATGTCGTCATGGTCCCCACCAGCACTCCTGTGATCACCTTCGGCGAGGAGCTTCGACGTTGGCGAGAAGCGCGGCGCTACAGCCAGTTGGCTCTCGCCGCTGAGGCCGAGGTCTCGCAGCGTCACCTGAGCTTTCTCGAGAACGGAAAGTCGAAGCCGAGTCGGGAGATGGTGCTGCACCTCGGCCGTTGTCTGGATCTCTCGCTGCGCGATCAGAATGCGCTGCTGGCTGCGTCCGGCTTCTCGCCGGAATACACCGAACGCGGACTGGATGACCCCGATCTCGACGAGGTGCGCCACACCCTCGACGTCGTGCTCGCCGCCCACGGCCACATCCCCGCCTACATCATCGACCGAGGCTGGGATCTCGTGATGGCCAACAACGCAGCGATGGGGATGGCCGCGTTGGCCGGGCTCGACCCGCCGCTCGAAGTGGCGCTCAACGTGATGCGCACCTGCTTTCACCCCGACGGGATCCGGGCGCGAGTGGTCGACTGGGAGAGATTTGCCACCACGCTCATCCACCGGCTCGAACGTGAGATCATCGATCGTCCATTCGACGACCGGTTGGCTTCGCTGCTCGCCGAGGCCCGGACCTACCCCGGCGTCGCCGAGCTTCCGGGTCGATCGCCGTTGCCGTCGGGCAACGAGCTGATGGTGCCAATGCAGGTCGAGACGCCGGCCGGAACCCTCCGGCTGATCTCGATGATCGCCACGATCGGCGAGCCGTTCGACGTGACCCTCTCGGAGCTGCGGATCGAAACACTGCTGCCGGCCGACCGCTTCACCGAGTCGGTTCTTCGAGACGCCCACGATCGCCAAGCCGACGAACTAACAGAGGTCCAAACGCCATGACTGATTCCCCCGACAACACCCCGCCCGTTCTGCAGGACTACCTGCAGATGTGGAACGAGCGCGATCTGGATCAGATTCGCGGTCATCTCGACCGATGCGTCGGTGACGACTGCTGGTGGGTCGATCCGCTCCATCAGCACACAGGTCGCGATGCACTCGAGGCGAACGTCCGCGAGTTTCGGGCGACCTACCCCGATGCCGATCTGGGGCTGGGCAGCAACATCGACAGCCACAACAGTCGTCACCGATACGAATGGTTCATCACGTCGACCCCCGGCGAACTCCTGATCCAGGGATTCGACGTGGTGACCGTCGACGAATCGTCGGGCATGATCAACCGGGTCGACGGGTTCTTCGGAGCGTTGGATCGAATCGATCCGGGCGCCTGAACGATTGGGAGTGACATGGCAGGTCTCGAGAACGACTGGCAAGCAAAGGTCAAGCGGGTCTTCATCATCCCGCTGATGCTCGCCAACATCGCGTTCGTCGCGGTGGGAGTGATCACCGGATGGTGGAGCGTGGCCATCGCCGCGGCCGGGCAGTTTCTGTTGTTCGCCCTCATCGGTATCAAGCGCTGGCGCAATCTCAATGCGGCTCCGGCACTGGTGCTCAGCGCGGTCGGCGTCGCGCTCTCGGCCTCGCAAGCTGCGGGCGCAACCGTGCTGGCGCTGCTCGCCTTCGCACTGCTGCTGGTCTACGTGTTCTGGTATTCGAAGAACGGCCGAACGCCGAGCCCCGCGCTCACCGTGGGCTCGCCGCTCCCGGCGCTCTCGTTTACTGATCTCGACGGTGCCACCGTCGAATCGTCATCGTGGCTCGGCTCGCCCACGATCCTGCTCTTCTACCGCGGCACCTGGTGTCCGCTCTGCAATGTGCAGGTCAAGGAACTGGCCGAGGGTTACCGCGACATCGAGTCGCTCGGCGCCCGGGTCGTACTCGTCAGCCCGCAGCCGGCCAAGGAGTCGGCCAAGCTTGCGGCCCAGTTCGACGCGCCGATGACGTTCCTCGTCGACAACGACAATGCCGCGGCCCGCACGCTCGGAATTCAGCATCCGGGTGGCGCCCCTGTCGGTGTCGCGCCGGAGGTCGAATCGGTGCTTCCCACCGCAGTGGTGCTCGATGGCGATGGCACGGTCCGCTTCGCCCACGAGACGGACAACTACCGCTTTCGTCCCGACCCCGCCCTGTTCCTCGACACCCTCCGCGACCTCCAAACCGCCTGAAGATGTAGCGGGTGTCAGACACCGATGTAGCGGGGATTAGAGGCCGGCGTACCAGTCGTAGCCGCGCTCGCCCCAGAAGTCGCCGCCCTGTTCGGTGCGGAAGTGGATCTGGCCGACGCGCTTGATCTGCTTGATGCCGTACTTGAGCGGCGTGGCGAGGCGGAGCGGTGCACCGTTGAGCGAACTGATGGGCTCGCCGAGGTTCTCGTAGGCAAGAAGGGTCTGCTTGTGGCGCATCGTCGCGATGTCGACGCTCACGTAGTACTCACCGTCGGGGGTCTCGAGGTAGACGTCGGTGATGTCGTCGGAGAGTTGGTCGGCGTAGAGGGCCATGAAGTCGGAGAAGCGCGCGCCGCCCCAGTTGGTGATCTGGGCCCAACCCTCGATGCACTTGTGCTCAACCGTCATCTCGTGGTGCGGAAGTGCCTTGATGTCGTCGAGGGTGTGTTCGCCGATCTGTGCGCCGTCCGGCCCGAACACCTGCAGGCGCCACGCGTCGAGGTCGAGCTCGTCGCGTATGCCGCGTCGGCCGTTGACTCGCAAGACAGAGGCGGAGTCCCGCGAGAACGTGCGGGCTTGGTGGTCGTCACGAAACAGCGAAGACCAGATCGACTCGTTGAGCTCGTGGCCGTCTCGTAGCACCTGCGGGATCCGGTCGACCTCGGGCTGATCCTGGATCCAACGCCATCCGCTGTAGCCGCCGAAGGTGGCCGCTCCTCCGAACAGGAGCGAGCGACGCAGACGCCGGTTGTACTCCTCGTAGCTGAGCTCTGGCTTCTCAGGCATCGACCGACTCCGAACTCTCGCGGTCCTGCACTTCGTAGCCGGTCACCATGCTCATGAAGTTTCGAAACCCAGAGCGAGCGACCTGCAGGATGTGGACGAAGAAGAAGAGGAGGAAGGCGATCGTGACGGTGAAGTGGATCACCCGGGCGGAGGTGTAGCCGCCGAGCAGCCAGGTGACTGCGCTCAGCTGAGTCGGCTTGAAGATGGCGAACCCGGTGACGATCGCCAGCGCACCGAGGATCAACACCACCGAGTAGGTGAACCGCTGCGCTTCGTTGTAGCGCCCCCGAACCGCAGGCGCCTCCTTTCGGAGGTGGAGGTCGTGCAAGACCGTCTGCGTGACGTCGCGGGCCATGTCCTTCACGTGCTGGCGGGTGGGGAAGATCTCTCGCCACTCGCCGGTGCGCCACGTGTAGACGGCGTAGGCGATCCCGTTGAGCGTGAAGAGCCACGCAAAGTTGAAGTGGAAGGCGAGGCCACGGGCGAGCCGGCTGTTGAGGTCCAACGTGTCGTAGAACGAGTCGGGGAAGAAG
>CALKOE010000036.1 GCA_938091985.1 uncultured Acidimicrobiales bacterium
CCGTCGGCGCGACGACCATCATCCATCCGGCCTTCGATGCGGAGGCGGTGATCGACGAGATCGAGCGATCGAGAGTGACCACGGTGTGGCTTGCCCCGGCCATGGTCAACGCGATCATGGCGTTGCCAGACATCGAGCAGCGAGACCTGTCGTCGGTCCGAGTGATCATCAACGGCGGCGAGAAGATGCCGATCCCGTTGATCGAGCGAATCCAGCGCACATTCCCATCGGCCTGGTTCGCCGATGCCTACGGCCTGACAGAGACCGTGTCGGGCGACACCTTTCTTGATCGCGACAGCCTGATCTCGAAGCTCGGGAGCGTGGGGCGGCCGTGCCTGCATCTCGAGGTCGACCTGTGGGACCAAGGCGGACAGTCGGTCGCTGCGGGGGAGCGGGGTGAGATCGTCCTGCGCGGGCCCAAGGTGTTCAAGGGCTACTGGCGTGACCCAGAGGCGACGGCCGCGGCATTCGAGGGTGGTTGGTTCCACACCGGTGACATCGGGGTGCGAGACGAAGGCGGATACCTGTTCATCGTCGATCGACTCAAGGACATGATCGTCTCCGGTGGCGAGAACATCGCCGGATCAGAGGTCGAGCGGGTGCTCTACGAGCACGACGCGGTACTGGAGGCAGCGGTCGTGGCCCGCCCCGACGAACGGTGGGGCGAGGTGCCGGTCGCCTTTGTTGTGCTCCGGCCGCACGCCTCGGCGAGCGGAGCTGATCTCATCGAGCACTGCCGGGCGCGGTTGGCGCGCTTCAAGGTGCCGAAGGCCGTCGACTTCCTCGACGAGTTGCCGAGGAATCCGTCTGGCAAGGTGCTGAAGCGGGACCTTCGAGAGCCGTCAGGAAGCTGAAGGGCTTCTGGGCACATCCCGGAACGCGACGTCGCGGTCCATGGTCAGTTCGCGGGGCATGCCCAGCACACGTTCGCTCACGACGTTGGCGGCCATCTCGGTCGTACCTCCGCCGATGCACGTGACCTGACGCATGAGGAAATCGAGTCCGACCTCGACGAGGGCGCCATCGTCGGGGGTCCACGCCGCACCGCCGGCGCCGGCGAGGTCGATCCCGATCGTGCCGCTGCGCGCCGCGGTGCGCCCGGCGAAGAGCCGACCGATGGCGGATGACTGGTCCGACATCGTGCCGCTCGCGATTCCCTCGGCCAATCGTCGCCGCAACGCCTGGTTGGCGAGTGAGAGCGTCTGAGCTTCGCCGATGAGGTCGACCGCTCGGTCGTCGTCGATTCGTCCGGCGTCCCTTGCGATCGAAATCATCGAGAGGTTGCCCGCTCCCGCATGGGTCGTGCCGTGAGGGATCGTCGTGAGCGGGGAATTCATCCCCATCCGCTCGTGGAACATCCACCGTGTGCCCACGGTCCAACCGTCGTCCACCTCACCGATGCGGTCGCTGTCGGGGATGCGCACATCGGAGAGGAACTCCTGACAGAACTCCTTCGACCCGTTGAGCATCTCGATGCGGTGGACCTCCACACCCTCGCGGTCGATCGGAAGCATGAAGACACTGAGTCCGCGATGCTTCGGCACGTCCCAGTTGGTGCGGGCGAGGCAGAGGCCCCAGTCCGACCACCATGCCCCGGTGGTCCAGACCTTGGAGCCGTTGAGGATCCACTCGTCGCCGTCTCGCACCGCGGTCGTGAGCGCACCGGCCACGTCGGAACCGCCGCTCGGTTCCGACAGAAACTGCATCCAGATCTCTTCACCCTTGAGCATGGCGGGGATGTGGCGCTGCTTCTGTTCCTCGCTGCCGAACTCGAGAAGTACGGAGAGGCAGGGCGCAAATGTGGGGGACTGGAGACGCTCGGGAAACTCGTGGCCCGTGAGTTCCTCGTTGAGGATTCGTTGGTAGGCGGGCGAGAGCCCCTGCCCGCCATACGCCTCGGGCACGCAGATGCCGGCCAACCGCGCGTCGAACAGCAGGCGTTGTATCTCTCGATCGCGCGCGACTGCGGCGAGTTCTTCTTCGTCGCTTCGTTGGTTGCGGAGGATGCCGACCTGGTCGGCGGCGACCACCGTCTCGAGGTGCTCGCGAACAAAAGTGCGCGCTCGCTCGCGGAACTCGCTGGGATCTTCGACGGCATTCGTCACGATGCGGCCTCTCGCTCGATGGAGATCTCGGCGAGGCGACGGCGGTGGTCGGCGGGTGTGCCGAAGAGGGCCCGGTCGACCGTGTGGCGCCGCAGCGACAGGTGGAGATCGTGTTCGAAGGTAAGCCCGATACCGCCGTGGAACTGCACGCACTCCTGCAGGAGCTCGGCTCCGTAGTCGCCAATGAATGCCTTGGCCGCGCTGAGCAGTTCGTCCGCATCGGGCGAGCCGGCGCCGGCCGCCGCCGTCGCTTCATCGCTCAGCGCGTGGGCAGTCTCGAGCCAGGTGGCCATGTCTGCGAATCGGTGCTTGATCGCTTGGTACGAAGCCAGCGGCCGTCCGAACGAGTAGCGATCCAGCGCCCACTCGAGCGTCATGTCGAATCCGGTCTGCATTGCACCCACAGCCTCGGCGTTCGCCATGATCAGCGCGTACTCGAGCTGTCGGTCGATCGCCGCCCTCGCTCCGCCGAGTTCGCCGACGGCAGAGCTGACCGGCACGCTCACATCGTCGAAGGTCACCACACTGAACCGCCGGGTCAAGTCGACCCCTTCCATGGGCGTCACCGACACCCCCGGACAGTCGACCGGAACGAGCACTTGCGACGGCCCCCCGACCGCGAGCCCCGTCACCAGAAAGTGGCTTGCGACGCGTGCTGACTCAACCGGGCGCTTCTGTCCGTTGAGCACGAGCGACTGGCCGTCGAGAGTGATGTCGAGGGTGAGGTCGTCGAACGCGCCCGGCGTAGCGCCTTCGGCATGCGCCCACGTAGCAACGGACTCGCCGCACAAGAGCTGAGCGAGGAGCTCGGGATCGGCGTCATGGGCACTGAGGGCAGAGGCGACGATATTCGTGGTGATCAGCGGTCCGGGCGCGGCGCGTCGGCCGAACTCGTGGGCGAGTACCGACAGGTCGACGAGTCGGTTGCCGGAGACGGATCCTCCACCGTGGGCTTCGTCGACGAGGAGTGACACCCACCCGAGCTCGGCACCTCGGCGCCAATAGTCGGGGTCGAAACCCGCGTCGTGGTCGCGGAGGCGTCGGATCTCTTCCACGGAGGCGAATTCCCCGAGGAAGCGTTCCGTGGTGTCGCGAAACATCTCAAGATCGGCATCGAGCTGCAACAACATGGGCGGCGTCCTGTCAGTCGGCCAGCGTCGAACGCAACCACGCGCCGACATGGGTGTAGGCATCGGCGGCAGCGGGAAACTCGAAGTTCAGAAACCCGTGTGGCTGGCCGGGAAAGCAGATCTCGTCGACGGCGACGCCTGCGTCTCGAAGCCGCTCGGCGTAGGCGCGACCCTCGTCGCGAAGGAGATCGCTGCCGCCCAGCACGACCACTGCGGGGGGTAGGCCGGCCAACGTCGGTGCGCTGAGTGGTGCGGCGTAGGGATCGTCGTCGAGGTCGCGGCCATCTCGGTACGCGTCCCAGAATGTCTTCATCGATTCCAGACTGAGGATCAGGCCGTCGAACTCTCGCATCGAGTCGGTGACCCGGCTCCCGGCCGTCCCGGGATAGAGCAGTACCTGCCCGGCGAGCGTGACGTCGCCCGCATCACGCAGGCGCAGCGCGACGGCCGCTGACAGGTTGCCGCCGGCGCTCTCGCCGGCCACCGCGACCTTGGACGAGTGGGAGCCGAACCGTTCGGCGTTTGCGATTGCCCACCGGGTGACGGTCTCACAATCGTCAAGCCCTGCGGGGTAGGGATCTTCCGGTGCGAGGCGGTATCCCACCGAGACCACGACGGCGCCCGAGGCATGCGTGATCTCTCGGGCAACGTTGTCCATCAGCCCGATGCTGCCGATCGTGAACCCGCCGCCGTGGAAATAGACGACCACGCCGGTCGGTGTGTCGTCGTTTCGATAGATGCGGATCGGGATCCCGTCGACCTCGTCGTCGGTGACCTCGGCGATCGACTGTGTCGGCGGTCCACCTTGCGGTCCCCGTGCGAGTTCGAGGATCTCCGGCGACAGGTCGGCAAATGGCACGCCCCGCTGCGGATCTTCTTCGAGCCATTTCGCGACCCACGGATCCAACTGACCTTCGCTCATGCCTGAACGATAACCACCGTGTCCCGTTCTTGCGAATGACGTTCTCCTCAGGCGACAATTGGATTGCGCGGTTCTTTCGTCTGCGCTTTTGGGGGACTCGTG
>CALKOE010000037.1 GCA_938091985.1 uncultured Acidimicrobiales bacterium
GGCCGACTACCTGCGCATGGCCACCAACCGGTTGCCTGACCCGGCTGCGGCGCGGGCGGTGGAGCAGTATCTCGTGGCCACGGTCGACCACGGGTTCAACGCGTCGACCTTCACCGGGCGAGTCGTGGCGAGTACCGGTGCCGACATGGCGGGCGCCCTCGTTGCTGCCGTTGGCGCCCTCACCGGACCACTCCACGGCGGAGCCCCCAGCCGATGCATTCAGATGATCGACGAAATCGGCACTGCCGACCGCGCCGCCGACTGGGTGCGGGCGCAGCTCGACTCTGGCGAGAAGATCATGGGCTTCGGACATGCGGTGTATCGCGCGGAGGACCCGCGGGGCGTCGTGTTGCGCGAGGCCGCCGAGCGGCTCGGTGGGGAGCTCGTCGACCGGGCCGCCGCGATCGAAGAGGAGATCCTCGCCGTGCTGGCCGAGTGGAAGCCTGATCAGCGGATCGTGACCAACGTGGAATTCTGGGCGTCGGTCGTGCTCGAACTTGCAGGGCTCCCGCGGGCCATGTTCACGCCCACGTTCTCGGTGAGCCGGGCCATCGGCTGGTCGGCGCATGTGATCGAACAGCACGGCGTCGGCAAGATCGTGCGACCGAGTGCCCGTTACATCGGCCCACCGCCGGTCGTGGCAGCGATGGGCTGACTTCACAGGTCCAGCCGCCCGATCTAGGGTTTACCTTCCAGGGAAGCTTTCGAGGATAGGTGCCACATGACGACGACCGAGAACGCCGGATTCGAAGGTGTTGACCTTTGGGACATGGATGCCTTCCAGCGCCAGGAGCATCACGCGATGCTCGAGAAGCTGCGCGAGACGGAGCCCGGTATCCACTGGATCGACGAGGGCGATATCGGTCCCGGCTTCTGGGCCATCACTCGGCTTGATCACCTCAAAGAGGTCAACCGTCAGGCCGAGATCTTCTCGTCCAACGAGGGCGGCACCCAGATGCAAGAACGAGCCCGCGCCGACGGCTTGGACGACTTCCAGAACGACTCCCTGATGCTGTCGATGGATCCGCCCAAGCACACGCGCTACCGCCGCATCGTCAGCCGTGGGTTCACCCCTCGGATGATCAACATGCTCGAGGACTATCTCGACAACCGCACCCAGATGATCATCGACCGGGTGAGTGAGCGCGGGAGCGCAGAGTTCGTCACCGAACTCTCGGCTGAACTTCCACTCCAGGCGATCGCCGAGATGGTCGGCATTCCGCTCGACGATCGATCGAAGATCTTCGACTGGACGAATTCGATGATCGGGGCCGACGACCCCGACTTCGCCAAGAGCGAAGAAGACGTGATGGCGGCGTTCGGCGAGCTCTTCGCCTACTCGAACGCGTTGCAGGCCGACCGCCGGGACAAGCCGGCTGACGACATCATCACCACCCTGCTGTCGGCCGACGTCGATGGCGAGGCACTCGATGAAATCGAGTTCGACATGTTCTTCCTTCTGCTGTGCGTGGCCGGCAACGAGACCACTCGCAACTCGATCACACGAGGCATGCACGGCTTCTTCGAGTTCCCGGACCAGTGGGAGCTCTACAAGAGTGATCCCGACAAGTACGCCGACACGATGGTCGACGAGGTCGTGCGGTGGGCCACGCCCGTGCTCAACTTCCGGCGCCAGGCGATGCAGGACTATGTGCTCGATGGCGTGCAGATCAAGGAGAACGACAAGGTCGTGATGTGGCACATCGCGGCAAACCGTGACCCGCGTGCGTTCGATGATCCGTGGAACTTCGACATCACCCGCAGCCCCAACGATCACGTCGGCTTCGGCGGTGGCGGCCCGCACTTCTGCCTTGGCTCCAACCTCGCCAAGATGGAGATCGCCCTGATGTTCAAGGGCATCGCCGAGCGCCTGCCCGACATTCGCCTTGCCGGCGAGGTCGAGTACCTCCGGTCGAACTTCATCGGCGGCGTCAAGAGCATGCCGGTCGAGTTCACGGCGTCGCCGTCGACCAACACGATGCCCCTCGATCGCCTCGGCTCTGCCGCGGGCGCCTCGGGCACCGACGGGTTCGGCGGCTCGGTCGAGCGCGAGGACTAGCCCCCGCCCCATGCCTGGGGCGCGCCCATGACACCCGACGAGTTCCGAGCCGCGGCCCACGAGTTGGTCGACTGGATTGCCGACCGTCGAGCCGACGTCGAGTCACGCCCGGTGCGTCCGAACGTCGTGCCCGGCGAGATCTCGGCGCAACTTCCCACGACCCCGCCGGCCGTGCCGGTCGACGCCCGAGAGGTGCTCAGCGACCTCGATGGCATCGTGGCGCCGGGGGTGACCGAGGTCCAGCACCCGATGCACTTCGGCTGGTTCCCGTCCAACGCCAGCTTGTCATCGGTGCTCGGTGACTTCGCCTCGTCTGGACTCGGCTCGCTCGGGATCTCGTGGGAGTCCTCGCCGGCACTCACTGAAGTCGAGGAGGTGGTGGTCGACTGGCTGCGCCAGCTGACCGGCCTCGACGCGGGCTGGCACGGCGTCATCCAGGACACCGCCTCCAGTGCCTGCCTTGTCGCGATGCTTGCCGCTCGGGAACGGGCGACTGATCACCTGCAGACCACGACCGGCCTCGGCGGGCTCGACCAGCCCCTGTGCGTCTACACGACCAGTGAGGCGCATTCGTCGGTGCGCAAGGCAGCGCTCCTGGCCGGCTTTGGGGCTGACTTCATCCGACTGATCGACGTCGATCCGACAACGCGCGACATGCGCGCAGATGCGCTGGCGGCAGCCATCGCAGCAGACCGTGCTGCGGATCGCCGCCCCACGATCGTCGTGGCCTCCGCCGGTTCGACCGGGACGACCGCGTTCGATCCGATCGACGAGATTGTGGCGGTGTCGGCGCCGCAAGGTGTGTGGGTCCATGTCGACGCGGCGATGGCGGGCTCGGCGCTCGTGCTCCCCGAGATGCGCCACCTCTTCGATGGGCTGGAGGGCGCCGATTCGCTGTCGTGGAACCCCCACAAGTGGTTCGGCACGATTCTCGACTGCTCGCTGATGTACCTCCGCGATCCCGATCATCTGATTCGGGTCATGTCGACCAACCCGAGCTACCTCCGATCGACCGCTGGCGGCGAGGCCACGCAATATCGCGATTGGGGGATTCCGCTGGGCCGTCGCTTCCGCGCGCTGAAGCTCTGGTACCAGCTGCGAATCGACGGCATCGAGGCGATTCGGACTCGGCTCCGTCGCGATCTCGACAACGCCCAGTGGTTGGCCGAACAGTTTCGGCTCCTCCCCGAGTGGGAGGTCGTCGCACCGGTTCGCCTGCAGACGGTGTGCGTTCGTCACCGACCCGATGGCCTCGATGGCGACGACCTCGATACCCACACGCTCGACTGGGTGCGCCGCGTCAACACATCGGGATCGGCGTTCCTCTCGCCCTCGATGCTCGACGACCGCTGGATGGTTCGAGTCTCGGTCGGGGTCGAGTCGACCGAACGCCGTCACCTCGAGCGTCTGCTCGAGCTGCTCTCGACCGCTACGTCGCCGAGATCCTGAACAGCTCTGAGACCAGGTCGTCGTACCAACCTGCCGCCACGGCGATGCCGTAGACGACGGCCACGATCAAGGCTGACCGACGTAGTCCCAGGTGGTGCATCGCTACCCGCGCCCGCGGCGCGGCGTGGGGGAGCACCGTGATCAGGGCGGCTGGGAGCAACAGCCCGATCACGTAGGCGTGCATCTTCACGAGGCTCTCGACTCGGTCGGTCTCGGCGGTGTTCAGCACCTCGGCGAATTGTTCGCCGACGCACGGCTGCCAGAGCCATCCGGCGATCGCGCCGGCGGCGAGGCCGAGAGTCAGTGGCAACAGGGGCTTCCCGCCGAGGCGCTGATGTCCGAGCGCGTAGGTCGCGATGATCGCGACGCCGATGATCCATCGTGCGGTGCCGTTCGCATCGAAGTCCCAGAGTCGGCCGGCCCGCGCCCACATCATCGTCGCCGTGCCGACAGCGAAGGCAACGATGAGCCATACGCGGCGTGTGGGGGCGGTCAGGACGAGCAGAACCGACGGCACGAGCACCACCAGCGAGCAGAGCAGCGAAATCGATTCGACGCCCTCGAGGAACGTCGCCATTCGGTCAGGCCTCGCCGGCGAGCAAGCGCTCGATCGACTCGGCAAGGCGTACGTAGTGCTTCGTGCCGTCGCCGCGCTGCTGCATCCGAAGCTGATTGTCGCCGTCGATCAAATAGACCGTCGGCCACCATGCCTGCGGACCCTCCTGCCAGCGATGGAAGTTCCGCTTCTCGGTGTCGAGGGCGATCGGCCACACCACCCCGAGGTCGGCGGCGGCCTCGATGATGTTGTCGACGTCGGCTTCGTAGTCGAACTCCGGTGCGTGTACGCCGACGATCTCGATGTCGTCACCGAACTCGGCGCGGATGTCCTTCAGCGCTTCAATGGTGTTCCTGCAGTTGACGCAGCCAAACGTCCAGAACTGCACAACGGTGAGCTTGTGGTCGGCTCGGATCTCCTCCAGCGACGTCGCGTCGGTGTTGAGCCAGCCGTCGAGCCCCGTCAGGGTCGGCGCCGGGCCCAGAACCGGGATCGGCTCGAGTTCCTCGGTCGCTCCATCGGCTGTCTCGCGGTCGTTGGCCGCCTGCTCGGCCCGCACTTCGGCAACGGTGGCATCGTCGTCGTTGTCGACGACAACCCAGACGATCGCGCCGATTCCCAAGGTGAGAACGGTGACGGCCAGGGCGCGCGTGATCGCAGGGTTCATGGCGTGGAAACGCCTCGGGCGCTCACGAAGTTCCCGTGGCGTTCTACTCTCCGCTCTGTGAACTCCGGTATCGACCTCGGCCCGTACCTCGATCTGGCGGGCTTCGACGATGCCGTAGACCGTGACGATGCCGATGATCTGGCCGCGTTTGCCACTCGTTTCGAGGTCGACGACTCGCCGATGATCTATCTCGACGGCAATTCGCTCGGCCGGTTGCCGTCGGCGACCCCCGCTGTGGTCGATCAGGAAGTTCGCTCCGCATGGGGCAAGCGTCTCATTCGCTCTTGGAACGAGGGCTGGTGGGATCTCGCCGCGGAGGTCGGAGATCTCGTGGCGCCGCTCATCGGGGCATCACCCGGCGAGGTGGTCGTGTCGGAGTCGACCACGACCAACCTCCACAAGCTCGCCGGTGCCGCCCTCGATGCTCGGCCCGGTCGTTCGAAGATCGTCACCGACGATCTGAACTTCCCGTCTGATGTCCACGTGTTGGCCGGTCTGGCTCATCGAAGCGACCGCGTGCTCGAGATCGTTCCGTCTGACGGTGTGCACGGCCCGCTCCCGGCTTTGGCGGCCGCCATCGACGACACCACAGCCCTCGTGTCGTTGTCATTGACGGCCTTCAAGTCGGGGTACACCTACGACCTGGCCGCGCTGACGGCGGCAGCACACGAGGCCGGGGCCCTGGTGCTGTGGGACCTGAGCCATTCGGTGGGCGCTGTCGAGGTGGACCTCAACGGTGCCAATGCCGACCTCGCGGTCGGGTGTACCTACAAGTTCCTCAACGGAGGGCCCGGAGCGCCTGCGTTCCTCTATGTGCGAGGCGACCTGATCCACGAGCTGCGCAATCCCATCACCGGATGGTGGGGCGATGCCGACCCGTTCGAGTTCGGCCTGCTCCATGAACCGGCCAGCGACATTCGTCGCTTCCAGGTCGGTACGCCGCCGGTCCTTTCGCTCGCCGGAGCGCAGGCCGGCATCGGCCTCGTCGCTGAGGCCGGCATCAAGGCGGTGGCGGCCAAGGGCCGAGATCTGGTGGCCTTCGTGGAGGAATTGGCGGCGTCTCGTCTTGCCCCTCTGGGGTTCCGGTGGGCGTCGCCCCGCGATCCGGCTCGTCGCGGCGCCCACGCGGCGCTTGCCCACCACGACGCGTGGCGTGTTACCCAGGCGCTGGTGGAGCTCGGCGAGGTCATCCCCGACTTCCGAGCGCCGGACAACGTCCGGCTCGGTCTGTCGCCGCTCACCACATCGTTCGTCGATGTCCACACCGCAGTCGAGCGCTTGGCTCGCTTGGTCGAATCGGGCGCCCACGCCGGCTATCCCGCCGTTCGCACGGGGATCACCTGACGAACGGGCGCAGGCTACGTTGGCGACGATGATCGTCGGCGTGCGCGAGCTCGACCCCACCGCGTGGGCGGCGCGGATCAACGCCGTCGTCAAGATCGCGTTGTTCGCGGCATTCGCCGTGGCGTTGGCGGTGCCGCTTGACCATCTCGACGGCAAAGCCATGCCGGCTCGCGCCCCGCTGTTCTTGGCCAGCGCGGTTCTGGTGCCCATGCTCGCACGACGCCGGCGATGGGAGCCGTATCCCCATGTGGCCGACGCGCTTCTTGCGCTGCCGTTCCTGCTCGACACATTGGGCAACTTGCTCGGCATCTATGACGCGGCCGAGTCGACCGACGACGTGCTGCACTTCGTCAACTGGGTCTTCCTCGTCGCCGCCTACCACGCCTTCCGCTTCCGCAATGTCGACGATCGTCGCGATGCTCTGCTGCTCGGCTACGGATTCGGGGCGCTCGCCATCGTGTGGTGGGAAGCGCTCGAGTGGCTGGTTTCAGAGGACGGCATCGGCGGGGCGGGAGCCCTCGCCCTCACCTACGGCGACACTATTGGTGATCTCGTGTTGTCGAGTACCGGTGGGCTCTTGGGGTCGTGGCTCGCCGTTCGATGGCTCGGGCCACAGCGCCGCTAGCCCGACCTACGCTCGGGTCATGCCAGAAGCTGATCAGCCCGCTCCGACAGCCGATGCAGTGACGCTCGACGATGTTCGTCACGCCGCCGAAGCCTTGTCCGGAGTGATCGAGCACACACCGCTCACGCTGTCTCGAACGCTCAGCGACATCACCGGCGCCCACGTCTATCTGAAGTTCGAGAACCTCCAGTACACCGGATCGTTCAAGGGCCGCGGGGCCCGCAATCGGCTTCTTGCAGTGGAGCCGGGACGCGGTGTGGTCGCGATGTCGGCCGGAAACCATGCGCAGGGGGTCGCACACCATGGCGCCCTTCTTGGCCTGCCGACCACGATCGTCATGCCGGAGAACACTCCGTTCGTGAAGGTTGCCCGCACCCGTGACCTCGGGGCCGAGGTCGTGCTCGCCGGCTCCGACGTGATGGAGTCGGCGGTACGGGCCCGCGAGATCGCCGAGGAGCGCGGGCTGGAGTTCATCCACCCGTTCGACGACCCGGTGGTGATCGCCGGTCAGGGCACCGTCGGTCTCGAGATGCTCGACCAGGAACCCGGCCTCGACATGATCGTTGCGGCCGTGGGCGGCGGCGGACTCGCGGCCGGCATTGCCGTAGCTGCGGGCGGCCACGATGGCCCGGTGGAGGTCATCGGCGTTCAGACCGAGCGGTACCCGTCGATGGCTGATCGGTTGGCCGGGCGTGCCTCCACCGCCCTGCGGGGCTCGACCGTCGCGGACGGGATCGCGGTGAGCGAGCCCGGGCACGTCACGACGCCGATTCTTCAGGCCCACGCGGTTGACGTGCTGGTGGTGCCGGAGGCGGCGATCGAGCAAGCCATTGCGATGCTGCTCGAGATCGAGAAGACGGTGGTCGAAGGGGCTGGTGCCGCTGGCCTGGCCGCACTCATGACCTACCCCGAGCGGTTCGCCGGGAAACGGGTGGGGCTCGTGCTGTGCGGCGGCAACATCGACCCCCGCACGCTGGCGGTGGTGGCCCTTCGTGGCTTGGCGGTGCAGGGTCGGCTCAACCGAATCCGAGTAGAGCTCGACGACACCCCTGGCGGGTTGGCGCTCGTCTCCGAGGTGGTCGCTCGTGAAGCTGCCAACGTCGTCGAGGTGGGCCACGACGGCCTCGGCTCGACCGGGGCGCGCAGCACGGTGCTCGAACTTCGAATCGACACCCTCGATGCCGACCATGCCGGGCGGGTACTCGACGCCATCCGCGCTGAAGGCCTCAACGCCGACCTCGTCGACTGGTAGGAGGCCGGACGCGGGACGGCCGCCCCGTGCTCCAACGAAGCATCGGGACGGCCGTCAGGGGGGTAACCCGTCCTCGCGAGACGGGTTTGGTGGTGGCCGACAACCGAATCGGCTGCCGGTC
>CALKOE010000038.1 GCA_938091985.1 uncultured Acidimicrobiales bacterium
GATCCGTAGAGGGCCGTGACCTTGTCGGCCGCGGTCTGGCGTAGGAATGTCGGCACGCCGTCGTCTGGGTCGGCCTGTGTCGTCGCGAAGCCGGCGTATGCCTGCATCACGGTGTCGTAGCAACTGCGGTCGCTGTAGGGACCCTCGTCGCCGAAGCCGGAAAACGACGCGTAGACGACGTCGGGATTCACGGCCTTGACGTCGTCGTAGCCGAGCCCGAGCCGGTCCATCACGCCGGGCCGGAAGTTCTCGATCACCACGTCGGCCTCTGCGGCCAGTTGACGCGCGATGTCGCGACCTTCCTCGGCCTGGAGGTCGAGCGCGATCGACCGTTTCCCGCGGTTGCACACCAGGTAGAGCGAACTCATCCCGTTGACCATCACTCCCACGAAGCGGGCGATGTCGCCGATTCCCGGACGCTCGACCTTGATGACGTCGGCCCCTTGATCAGCCATGAGCGAGGCCGCGTAGGGCCCCGTGAGTGCGATCGAGAAGTCGAGCACCTTGATGCCCTGCATCGGTCCGTCGTTCATGTGCGGATCCTCAGTCTTGGAAGGCCGGCGGGCGGCCTTCCTTGCGAGCCCGAACGCCCTCTTCGAAGTTCTTCGTCGTCATCCGGATGTAGAGCTGCGTGTGGGTCTCCATCTCGATCGCGGCCCGGAGGCTGCCCATCTCGAGACCAGCCCACATCGTCCGCTTGGTCAACTGGGTGCCGTGGGTGCTCCACCCGTTGATCTGGTCAGCGAGGTCGAGCGCCTCGGAAAGAAGGTCCTCGTCGGGGACCACACGCGAGACCAGACCGATGTTCGCGGCCTCGTGGGCGTCGACATCACGGCCCGAGAGCATGATCTCCATCGCCCGAGACGACCCGATGGCCCGAGGCAGCAGGAAGCTGAGGCCGAGCTCGGTGGCAGTGAGGCCGTTGTTGATCCCGGCGGCGCGGAAGTAGGCCGACTCACCGGCGAGACGGATGTCGGCGCCGAGCGTGAGGCACATGCCGCCGCCGATGGCGGCGCCGTTGATCGCACAGATGACGGGCTGCGGCATCCGCTGCATGGCGGGGACGAGGTCGGCCAGCACCGACATCGCCTTGCTCGCGATTCGGGTGAGGGTCATGTCCGCGATGTTGGGCGGCGGCCCCCCATCGTCACTCGTGTCGGCACCGGAACAGAACCCCCGTCCCGCGCCGGTGAGCACCACCGTGTGGGTGTCGTTGTCGTCGGCGACCTCTCGGAACGCCTCGTGGAGCGGCACCATCAGCCGGAAGGCCATCGAGTTCATGCGCTCAGGATTGTTGAGAGTGATCACCGTCGTGTGAGGACGAGGCTTGTCGATGAGAATGAGGTCGGTGCGCGCATCAGTCATGTTGTGAGGCACAATAGGCGAAGTGTCTCACAACCGCATCTCTCACAGCCGCTGGCATCGCCACGACAACGAGGACCGTGCCGTCGATGCCCTCCTCGATGCTGCGGGGCAAGCGTTCGCCGAGATCGGCGTGGGCAAGGCAACCATGGTCGACGTGGCGGAGGCCGCCGGATGCTCAAGAGCAACCCTCTACCGCTACTTCCCGAACCAGGAGGCACTGCACCTCGCCTTCGTGCACCGGGCCACCCTCCGCACGGCGCGGTATCTCGCCGGCGAGCGGCGGGCGGGAGCGCCGAACTCGCTCGCCGACCGCGTCATCGCCGGTCTCGCATCCGTCCGCTCCGACCCAGCGATGTCCGAGTGGTTCAAGCCTGAGAACATGGCCGTGCCGATCAAGGTCAGCCAGAACTCCGAACTGCTACGCACGATGTCAGCCGCGCTGCTCGCCGAGCTGGGGCCCGAACCTCACTGCCAGGACGAGCTCGAGCGGCGGGCCGAATGGTTGCTCCGCTCGATCATTTCGCTGCTCGCCATGCCCGGCCGTGATGCTGCCTCGGAACGAGCGATGGTCGAGTCGTTCCTCGTTCCCGTCCTCGTCGCCGATACCAAACCAACTGATCTCGATTCACAAGGGAGTCACCTATGACCGTCGATTGCGAGAAGGTGGGGCTCGAGTTCTTCGAGACCGCGCCCACACTTCACAAGGCGAGCGTGGAGATCGCCGCGACACCTGACCAGGTGTTCGCTGCGTTCCACGACGCCGAGGCCTGGACCACCTGGGCCATGCCCATCACCGGTGTCGACTGGACATCGGACTTCCCGCTCGAGGTCGGCTCGACCCGCACGGTGCACATGCGCGGCGGACTCACCGGTTACGAGGAGTTCATCGCCTACGAGCACGGCACGCGAATGGCGTTCCGGTTCAACGAGGTGTCGAAGGAGGGCGTCGAGGCGTTCGCCGAGGACTACCAGGTGACCGATCTCGGCAACGGGAAGTCCCAGGTCGACTGGACGATGGCGATGAAGTCCGGTGGCGAGAAGACCGGCATCAAGGCCAAGTTCGGCGACACGGTCATGTCGTTCATGGTCAAGCGGATGCTGAAGAAGTTCGGCAAGCTCGTCGAATCCGACTTCGCGACGGCGGAGGTCGCGGCATGAGCGATCTCAGCGACATCGACCTCACCGACGCGTCGGTCTGGGAGCAGGCGGCCCCCCATGAGTGGCTCGACCGGCTGCGGACCGAGGACCCGGTGCACTGGCACGAGGAGTCCGACGGTCGTGGCTTCTGGGCCATCACCCGCCATGAGGACGTCCGGCGAGTCTCGACATCGCCGCTCGAGTTCTCGAGCTACCGCGGCGGTCCGACGCGGCTCGACCCGATCGATCAGGGTCTGGATCCCGATGGCGGCGGGCTCGAGCAGGTTCGCATGATCATCATCGGCATGGACCCGCCAGAACACCGCGACTTCCGTGGAGTCGTCGCCAAGGCCTTCACGCCGAAGATGATCAATCGTCTCAACGAGTCGCTCCACACCGAGACAGCTCGCGTGGTTGGTGAACTTCGCGAGGGCAACAGCTGCGAGTTCGTCACCGACGTCGCCGCTCGCATCCCGATGTGGTCGATCAGCGAGCTGATGGGTGTGCCCGAAGCCGACCGTCATCGTCTCTATGAACTCAGCCATGCCCTCATCGACGATCAGGACCCCGAGGTGGCACCCACCCCGGAGACCTCGTCAGAGTCGTTGGCCGAGATCTTCGGCTACGCCACCGAGATGGCAGCACGCGAGCGGGCCAACCCGTCGGGCAGCCTCACCAGCGATCTCCTCCAAGCGGAGGTCAACGGGCGCAAGCTCGACGACATGGAATACACGCTCTTCTTCATGTTCCTGATCGTGGCCGGCAACGAGACGACCCGAACCGCGAGCTCGCATGGCCTCCACACGCTGATCCAGCATCCCGAAGCGATGGCACGACTCGCTGCCGACCCCAGCCTCGTGCCCGGCGCGGTCGAGGAGATCCTTCGATGGGAGCCACCGATCCACCACTTCCGCCGCACCGCGACGCGCGACACGGTCATCGGAGAGCAGGCGATCGCCGAGGGCGACAAGGTGATCATGTGGTACGCCGGATCCAACCGCGATCCCGCCGTGTTCGAAGATCCCCACACGTTCAACATCGACCGCACGCCCAACCCGCAGCAGTCGTTCGGTATCGGCGAGCACTTCTGCCTCGGCGCCAATCTCGCCCGGCTGTCCTTGCGGCTGTTGTTCACCGAACTGGTGGGCACGATCGAGAATGTGGAACTCCAGGCGCCACCGCGCCGGCTGCACTCGAACCTCATCAACGGCATCAAAGAGATGCGCATCAACTACGACGTGCGCTGACCCTTGAGGCCCGATCGGTAGCGCGTGGCGAGGCCGCGTTCTCTACCTGTGGCGGAGTGCCTGGCGGAGTTGGTCGATGGTGGGTGCTCCCGCTGGACCGTCCGGCGTTTGGTACACCCGACACGACAGCCCGACCGGATCATCTTCATCGGCGAACGCGTCGATCCCATCAACGAGAATGCTGGGCGAGCCACGAAAGCGAGCGCGCTCGGCCTCCGCCGGCGTGTCAACGATGTGGCACGTGATCGACATCTCGGGAAACTCCGATCGGAGCGCGTCGAGCCGTTCGTTCGCGACGAGCCAGTTGGGGCAGTCGTCGAAGTACAGCAGCGTGACCTCCACGGTCTCCACGCTAGATGCCCGCCCCGGGTGACGGTCGTCGACTGAGAATCGCGGTCAACTCGTGTTGACCTTGGTGGGTGGCCCATCCGAAGACATCGCTGTCGACGAGCCCGTCGCGGACCGATGGGTCGGCACCGGCCGACATCAGCCACTCCACCAGAACGGCATCACCTCGCCAGACAGCAGCATGCAGAGCAGTCCCCTGCCAATGAAACCCTGGAGGCTTCGAGTTGACGGCCGCACCGCGCTGGAGCAGCTCCTGCGCGGCCGCCGGCTGGCCGGCGTTGACGGCCATCACGAAGGCGTGGTCGACAATCGACTGATCGTCATGCGCGAGCGCGTCCGAGACGGTGTCGGGAAACGGTGACCCAATCGGACCGGCAGAAGCCAAGAGCCTTTCGCCGTCGAAGAACTGAGCGATCGCCGTGAGACCT
>CALKOE010000039.1 GCA_938091985.1 uncultured Acidimicrobiales bacterium
CCCCTGGGGGGAGCGCGAGGCCCTTTCGTACTCGCTTCGTGAAATCTGGCATCCCTGCGTCCTCCGCCTGCTGTTCGGTTTCGAGATTACGCGCACCGGTGCCCGAGTTGTCAGCTGGGAGGTTCGTTCATCTGGACGCCCGAGACTTCACTGATCCATGAGCGGTAGCGGTCGTCGTCCGGGTCGGACTGCCGCTCGATCCATTCCTCGTCGGTCAGCTCGGAGCGCCGCTTCGCGATGCGCTCTGCGTCACCGCCGACCAGATAGCGCAGCTCTGGAGCATCGGTCGTGATCGCGTGCCACACGGTGTCGGCCACCATTTCGGGAGTGCCCGGTGTCCCCGCCAGCGAATTCATGAACAACTCGCCCAACCGCTGCCCGCCGATGTAGGGGGTGTCGGGGTTCTCCGGGCTCGACATGGCCTTGGCGAAGATCGGCGTGGCGATCACCCCCGGTTCGATCAACGTCACGCGGATGCCGAAGGGCTTCGTCTCGGCGGCCAGCACCTCCGTCAGCGCTTCCGCCGCGAACTTCGAGGCCGCGTAGGCCCCTTGGCCGCTGATCGCGACCCGTCCGGCGAGCGAGGTCACGTTGAGAATGTGTCCGGCCGAGCGCTCCCGCATCGATGGCAGGACCGCATGGATGCAGCGCAGGGTTCCCCACGCGTTGGTGTTCATCACCCGCTGGAAGTCGGAGAGAGGTGTCTCCTCGACGGAGTGCCCGTCCGCGATCCCGGCATTGTTGACCAACACGTCGATCGGTCCTCGGTCGGCCTGCAGCGTGCCGAGCGCTCCGGAGACCGAGTCGTCATCATCGACGTCCATCACGACGAGCGAGAGGTCCAAGCCCTCGGAGGCTTCGAGCAGCGACTGACCACTGTCGAGGGAGCGGACCGAGGCATGAACCTCGTGGCCCTCTGAGGCAAGACGGAGCGCCGTGGCGAATCCGATTCCGGTGGATGCTCCGGTGACAAGTGATCGAGCCATGGGTCCTTTCGGGTCTGGTCAAGCTGAGCAGACCGGCCGAAAGCTAGCAGCCCTGCCTGACCGGCTCGGGTGGTGCGCGTCGTCCCCATGGGTGCCTTTGGGTCAGCACACGCCGCACTACTCTGCGAACGATGCAACCCGGGACCGACACAAACCTGGTGCCCGAGATCAGAGCAGCGTTGCCGGTGCGTGGTTTCCGGCGGGTTCGTCGCACAGTCCTGTGGAACGTCTATCGCCGATCGTCTCCACCGATCCGGTCGTCGCTGGAATGCATGAGTCCGACGCAGCTACGCAACACGCTCAACATCTCCAAGCGGCACCGCTACGTCTACATCGACAATCCGAAGGCCGGGAGCTCGTCATTGAAGTCGGCACTGGTGGCGCTCGAACTCGGCGTGTCCGTCGATTCGCTTCATCACCGTCAATTCCACAGCGCCAGTCAGTCGCCGTTTGCCCGCCTGGACGACTTCGTGACGGCCGATCCGATCCGGTCGCTCGTCAGTGACGGCTACTTCTTCTTCACGATGGTGCGCGACCCGCTCACCCGACTGGTCTCGGCATACAGATCCAAGATCGAGAAGAACACGAAGCACAAGGCGCAGATTCTCTCCCGCATGGGACTCGACCCAGCCGATCTGTCACAGCCGGTGAGCTTCGCGGACTTCGTGCACGTGACCGCAGAGCTGAGTGATCTCGAGTCGGACCCGCACTGGCGGTCACAGACATCGCAAACTCTGTTCGAGAGGCTGCCAATCGACTTCACCGGTCGCTTCGAAGACTTTGCCGAGGCCTACCGAACGATCTTCGAGCGAATCGGTGGGCAAACGGACGAATTGCGCAGCCCCCCGAAGCGCAATGCGAGCGGTGAGAAACAACGACAGCCCGACTTCTTCAACGAGGAACTGCGAGCGACTGCTGTGCAGCGCTACGAGGCAGACTTCGTCAACTTCGGCTATCGCCGCGGTTGAGCTCGAGGAGACGTCATGGTTGAACAGAGCGGGTGGGTCGACATCACCACCGAGAACCCGGACCATTCGACGTGGTACGTCGAGCGGTTTCGGTCCATGGCAGCGTCCGGTGATGACCTGGCCGGCGAAGCTCGCCTCGTCGACGCGATGGTGCCTCGAGCGGCGCGAATCCTCGATGCGGGCTGTGGTCCCGGTCGCGTTGGGGCTGCACTTGCCGCGCTCGGTCACGACGTCGTCGGCGTCGATGTCGACCCCGTTCTGATCGCGGCAGCCGAGGAAGACCACCCAGGGCCGCGATGGTTGGTCGGAGACCTGGCCGAACTCGACCTCGCATCGCACGGGATCGAGTCTGACTTCGATGCGATCGTGTGTGCCGGCAACGTCATGACCTTCCTCGCGCCAAGCACGCGCGTGGAGGTTCTCACCCGATTTCGGCGTCACCTCGGAGACGAGGGGAGAGCCGTCGTGGGCTTCGGGTCGGGGCGCGGCTACGAGTTCGACGACTTCACGGTCGACGTGAATTCGGCGGGACTCGTTGCCGAGCTGTGCTTGGCGAGTTGGGACCTGCGCCCCTTCGACGAGGACGCTGGCTTTCTCGTTGCGGTGCTCACCCTCCAGGAGTGAGCACCGCCATCAAACGGCGA
>CALKOE010000040.1 GCA_938091985.1 uncultured Acidimicrobiales bacterium
TCGGCAGCGCGAACCGCCGACACTCGCTTCTCGATCAACTCCACCACGACGTACACGAGCCTGTGGTCGCCACGGCGAGCCGCAACCACATCACCGACCGCGACTCGCGTGGCCGGCTTGGCTGCGACATCGTTGACGAGCACATGGCCGTCGTCGCACGCGGCCGATGCTTTGGTGCGAGTTTTGAAGGCCCTCACGGACCACAACCACTTGTCGACACGAACGGCCATACCGGAGTCTGACAGTATGACCGTCATGTCGGAAACAAGCGGGTCTGAGCCAGCGACCACACACCACGTCAACGATCCTCGTTGGCCCTCGCGAATCACGGTCGCGTGCGCAAACTTCGCGACCGAGCCGCGCCAGAAAGAGGGCAGCGTCGACAAGTTGATCCGTATCGTTCGCGATGCCGCCGAGGCGGACGCCGATCTGGTGATCTTTCCGGAACTCGCCATCAACACCTGGGGCCATTGCGAAGAATGCGCGACTGCGCACGCTCCCTGCGAGTGGCATCTGGGCGAAGCGGAGACTGCCGGTGGACCCTCGAGCGTCCGCATCGCTGCGGTCGCCGCCGAACTCGGTGTGCACGTGATCTACGGATTCGAAGAAACCGGCGACACCCCGGGCGTCATCCACAACAGCGCCAACCTGATCGGACCCAGCGGACTGATCGGCACCTACCGCAAGCTCCACCTCGGCATTCCGTTGGAGACCGATCGGTTCACGCCAGGCGATGCTCTGCCGGTCTTCGAAACAGACCTCGGGCCGATCGGCATCTCGATTTGTTACGACTTCTACAACAACCCCGAACTCTCGCGGTTGCTCGCCTTCAAGGGCGCCCGTCTCCTCGTCAACCCGACTGGCCGTTCAGACCTCCCCCACGCCCGAGAGAACCTGACGCAGGCCACGCTCGTACGCGCCCAGGAGAACCTGGTCTACGCCGCCTCATCGAACCGAGTCGGTGGCGCTCACGGCGGCTCCACCTGGGCCGGCGGCAGCGTGATCGGCGGTCCCGACTTCCCGGGCTTCGGGCTCGCGCTCGCAGCCGCAGGAGCCGAGGAGGAGCTCATCGTCGCCGAGATCGACTTCGACCTCGTCGCGAAATGGCACGACTGGCTGCCATGGACCGACTGGCGACTGGCCGAACAACGCCCGATCACCGACCTCGTCCAGCGCGAATTCGCGGCGCTCCTCGCTGAGGGCGGATGACGCCGACGCTGCGGCGTCTCCCTCAGCTCGTCATCGGGCTCCTCACCTTCGGCGTCGGACTCGGCCTCGTGGTGCAGGGCGCCAACGGGCAGGGGCCGTGGACCGTGTTTCACGAGGGGTTCGCCGACCACACACCGTTGTCGATCGGCACGGCAACGATCGCCACCGGCATCCTGCTGCTCATCGCCACGCTTGGGCTCAAGGTCCCGATCGGCATCGGCACAATCCTCAACGTCGCGCTCATCGGCCCTGCGACCGACGCGACGATCTGGCTCGTCGACACGCCTGACTCAACCGCTGGGCGCGCGGCGCTCACGATCCTCGGACCGCTCGTCACCGCGCTCGGCTCCGGCCTCTACCTCGGCGTTCATCTCGGGCCCGGCCCACGCGACGGACTCATGACGGGTCTGAACCAGCGGGGCCTCAGCGTCCGCACGGCCCGCTTCCTCATCGAGGCGGTGGCGTTCACCGCCGGCGTCGTGCTCGGAGGCACCTTCGGTTGGGGGACCGTGTGGTGGCTTCTCACGATCGGACCGGCCGTGCAATGGATGCTTCGCCCGTTCGACCGGGGACCCCTGACTCGGTCCTGATTCGTTCCGACGCCTCGCGTAAGGTTGCGGCTCACTCGAGGGGGATCCATGGAAGTACCACTGACCATCGCTGACCACCTGCGCCGGGCGTCGCTGGTCTATGGCGACCGCGTGGGCATCATCGATGAGCCGGACCAGCCGGCCAACTCCCTTGGCGAGCTCACGTACCGCCGCTTCGAGGAACTCGCCAAGGGCCTCGCGGCCGGACTCGACGAACTCGACGTCCCTCTCGGGGCACGGGTGGCAATCGTCTCTCAGAACGCCGCTCGAGTGCTCGTGCACCTCTTCGGCACCAGCGCCTTCGGGCGGGTGGCCGTGCCCATCAACTTCCGTCTCAGCCGCGAGGAGGTCGGCTACATCGTCGAGCATTGCGGTGCTGAGGTGTTGATCATCGACCCCGAGCTCGAAGCGACCCTCGGCGACATCGAGGTGAAGCATCGCTTCATCATCGGCGAAGAGTCGGACTCGCTCTACAAGCTCGGTGTCGAGCCCCGCCCCTGGGAGCCCTCCGAGGGGGCGACCGCCACGATCAACTACACCAGCGGCACGACGGCTCGCCCCAAGGGCGTCGAGATGACGCACCGGAACCTCTGGATCAACGCCGCCACATTTGGCTGGCACACCGGCGTCAACGACCGCGACGTCTATCTCCACACCCTGCCCATGTTCCACTGCAACGGCTGGGGAATGCCCTACGCGATGACAGGAATGGGCGCCCAACACATCGTGCTGCGCAAGGTCGACGGTCCCGAGATCCTGCGCCGAGTCGAGCAGCATGGGGTGACCATCATGTGCGGCGCCCCCGCAGTCGTGGCCGCAGTTCTGGATGCGGCCGCCGACTGGGACGGCGAGATTCCCGGCCGGGGCCGAGTCCGCATCATCGTCGCCGGGGCGCCACCACCCACCCGCACCATCGAACGGGTCGAAACCGAACTCGGCTGGGAGTTCATCCAGATCTACGGGCTCACCGAGACCGCTCCCCTCCTGACGATCAATCGCACCCGAGCCGAATGGGACGATCTCACTCCGGCCGAGCGGGCCGTGAAACTCGCCCGTCAAGGAAATCCGGCGATCGGCATCACCATGTCGACCAACGACGAGGGCGAAGTACTCGCCCGAGGCAACGTCATTCTGAAGAGCTATTGGGACAACCCCGATGCGAGCGCCGACGCCCTGGCCGACGACTGGTTCCACACCGGCGACGGCGGCTTCATCGACGACGACAACTACGTCAACCTCCAGGATCGAAAGAAGGACGTGATCATCTCCGGTGGCGAGAACGTCTCCTCGATCGAGGTCGAGGACGCGGTCTTCTCTCACGAGGCTGTGGCCGAAGTGGCCGTGATCGGCGTGCCCCACGAGAAGTGGGGCGAAACCGTGAAGGCGCTCGTCGTGCTTTCCTCCGGCAGCGCTGCAACGGAGCAGGACATCATCGATCACTGCCGCGAGAAGATCGCCCACTACAAATGCCCCACGTCGGTTGAGTTCCGAGAGGAACTCGCCCGCACGGCCACGGGGAAGCTGCAGAAGTTCAAGCTCCGAGCCCCCTATTGGGAGGGCCAGGAGCGCGCCATCAACTGACGAACAGGCTCAGGTGGGCGGCGGGCCCGGCACGACCCAGCCGACTCCGTCGACGAAGCTGGCGTTCTTCGGCGGCTCGCGGGGGTCATCGGGATCCATCACCCAGCCGTGTTCTTCCACCCAGGTCGGCTTCCGCCACTTCTCGGCGTGCTCGATGGGCGTCGGATCTGCGGGCTGACCGACTGAGGAGTCGGGCGTCTCACCCGTCCACGCCGGAAGACCGCTCGACTCGGGCGGTTTGGCGCGGGTCGGAAGCGTGGGTCGAGGCGAGGCGACTGGGTCCGCCATTCGCGGTGCCGGGGTAGGCGGCGCCGG
>CALKOE010000041.1 GCA_938091985.1 uncultured Acidimicrobiales bacterium
GTTCATCGATGCCGGCAAGATCGCCGAAGACGAGGGCTGCCGAGCCGTCGCGCTCCACGCACGAACGGCGAATCAGCTCTACAGCGGCACCGCCGACTGGAGCCGTATCGGCGAACTCAAGCAGGCCGTCACTTCCATTCCGGTGCTCGGAAACGGCGATATCTGGGAAGCCGACGACGCCCTGCGCATGATGCGCGAGACCGGTGCCGACGGCGTGGTTGTCGGCCGTGGGTGTCTCGGCCGACCGTGGATCTTTCGAGACTTGGCCGAAGTCTTCGCCGGCCGCCCCGTGCCTCCGCGCCCCGACCTCGGAGAGGTGCTCGACGGCATGGTCGAACACGCCGAGCTGCTGTGTTCCTGGATGGGCGAAGCCCACGGAATCCGTGACTTCCGCAAGCACACCGGCTGGTATCTCAAGGGCTTTCCGACCGGCAATGAGATCCGCCGCCGCCTCAACAAGGTGGCCTCGCTCACCGAGATGCGAGACCTCGTCGCCACACTCGACCGCACGCTCCCCTTCCCGGAGGGCGGAATGCGAATGGTCCGCGGCCACAGCGGCTCGCCGAAGCCCGTGCACCTTCCTGAGGGATGGCTCGAGGATCGTGACGGCGCTGTTGCGCTCCCGCACGGCGCCGAGCAACTCGTCAGCGGCGGCTGAGCTCGAGGTCGATCCACTCACCCGGCGCGATGTGGCGGGCCACACCTTCGCGCCGCAGGAGGTGATGGATCACTCCGCCGTGGGTGATCAACAGGTGGTGCCCGTCGGCCAAACCGGCGACGAACCTGTCAACCCGAGTGCCGAACGCTTCGACCGACTCCCCACCCGGAGCCACGAACTCGTCGTACGCGAGCAACGCCGCCTGGGTCGTCGAGTCCAAATCGTCCCACGTCGCCCCTTCCATCCGGCCGAAGTCGAATTCCCGCAGCTCCCGACTCGAGACCGCTGCAACGCCGATCAGCTCCGCAGTCTCCTGGCAACGTCGCAAGTCGGAGGCGACCACCGAGGCATAGTCCGTTGGGGGCAACTCCACTGCCGCCAACTCCTGGCGGCCCGGCGCCGTCAGGCCCACATCTGCGTGGCCCGTGTAGCGACCCGTATCTGACCACTCGGTCCGGCCGTGGCGAAGCAAGCGGAGCGTCAGACCCACAGCCAACCCGTCTCGGCCACGATCTCGGCAAGCACGACCAGCGTGGCGATCTCGGCCAGTTGCTCCACTGCTCCGAGCACATCCCCGGTGGTACCTCCGAGCCAACGACGAGCCTGCCAGACCGACGCCACCGCAAGCAGGGCCAGTGCGCCGGCTGCGACCGCGGTGGGCGGGCCGAGTGCGGTTGCCGCCACGACGCACAGCAGCACCACGGCCGGTATCGCCCGACCCCGGAGCCCGGCCGAAGTGGCAGCAAGCCCTTCGGTTCGCGCCTCAGGCCCGGCGGCCATCACGACCAGCGCGGCACCGCGTCCGAGCGAATGCGCAGCTATCAGTGCGACAGCACCGTCCGGGCCGTCGAACTGAGAGAGCGCCGCGACCTTCAGCCCGGTCGCGACCACCAGCGCGAGCGTGCCGAAGGTGCCGATCCGAGAGTCACGCATGATCTCGAGCCGCCGCTCGATCGTGTAGCCGCCCGCCGCGTCGAACGTGTCGGCCAGACCGTCCTCGTGGAAGCCGCCCGTGGCGATCGCGCCAAGGCCGACAACCGTCAAGGCCGAGATCACCGGCGACGTGATCTCGGTAAGTGCCAGGTAGGCAACCCCGAGCATGCCGCCGAGCACGAGCCCGACGACAGGGAACCACGGCGTTGCGGCCGTCATCGATTCGCCGTCAGCCGGATGCCGGCCACCGGGAAGACGAGTCAGGAATGCCCACGCGAGCCGAGCCGACTTCACGTCAGACCCCACTCCTCGAACGTTGCGACGTCGACCACGGCCGCCGCGGCCATTCTCACCAGCGGTACGGCAACGAGCGCGCCGGTCCCCTCTCCCAACCGGAGATCGAGTGTGAGCAACGGGTCGAGTCCGAGGTGGGCCAGGAGGCGTCGGTGCCCAGGTTCCGACGAGCAATGCCCGGCGATGCAGTGCTGCAGCGCGCCTGAGGCGACGGCAGCGAGCGGGGCCGCGGCAGCCGTGACGATGAACTCGTCGAGCACGACCGGCATCCGACGATGCCGGGCCGCCACGATGGCCCCGGCGATCGCCGCGAGTTCGGCGCCTCCCAGGCGCCGCAGCGCCTCGAGGGGCCCGACGTCGCCCACTCGGGTCAGCGCATCGGCAACAACCTGAACCTTGCGGGCCAGAGCGTCGTCCTTCACACCGGTTCCGGGACCAACCCAATCCGCTGCGCTTCCGCCGGTGATCGATGCAGCGACCGCAGCGGCAGCAGTGGTGTTCGCGATTCCCATCTCGCCCAGCACCAGCAGATCAGCGTCACAACGCTCAACCGCGTCGACGCCCGCCTGAACTGCGGATGCAAACCGCTCCGGCGACATCGCATCTTCGATCCGGAGGTTGCCCGTCGGATTCCCGACTCCGACGTCGACCACCTCGAGAGTGGC
>CALKOE010000042.1 GCA_938091985.1 uncultured Acidimicrobiales bacterium
GTCGACCCCCGATGGCCGGCAGCACGCGATCGACACCACCCTCGAACTCTGCAGTGGCACGCTCGACGGACTGGTGACGGCGGCCGGAGTTGGTCCACCGCTGCGCGGCAACCTCATCGCCCGGGTGAACTACTTCGGCTCGCATGCCCTGCTCCAGGGGCTGAGGCCCGCGCTTGCCGCGGCCGGCGCGGCCCAGGTCGTGCAGGTTGGGTCCAACTCCACGACGACCACCCCCAACCTCCCCGATGAGCTGATCGCCGCCTTCCTCGGCGGAGACGAGCCGGGCGCAGTAGCGATCGTCGAGGCGGTCCCTGAACCCTTCGACGGCGCAATCGCCTACGGGGGCGCCAAGCTCGCGATCTCGCGATGGTGCCGGCGAGCAGCCGTCACCGCCGAGTGGGTCGGCGAGGGAATCACGCTCAACGTCATCGCCCCTGGCCCGGTCCAGACCCCACTGTTTCAGCAGGGCAAGGACGATGCCGACTTCGGGCCGCTCATGGAGAACTTCCCGATTCCCACGGGCGAGCCAGCGACTCCCGATCTCATGGCCGATTGGATCATCTTCATGCTGTCGCCCGCCGCCCGCTTCGCGTGCGGATCGGTCATCTTCGTCGACGGTGGGGCCGACGCGATGATCCGCAGCGACGCATGGCCGGCCTCGTTCTCGATGTAGTTCCCGACGCCTACCAGGCGAGCGAGACAGCCATCGCCGTGTGAAGACCCACAGCGGCCACGACAAACACGTGCCAGATCTCGTGGTAGCCGAAGGAGTCGGTCCACGGATCGGGCCATTGGCCACCGACCACGAACGCGCCCACGGTATAGGCGGCACCGCCGCCGAGCAGCAGCGCGACCTCTCCGACCGTAAGGGCCGAGATCATCCACGGAACGAAGACCACCATCGACCAGCCGAACACCAGATAGGCGGCGTTCATCACTCCTGCCGGCGGATGGATCGGAGTCCACTCGGCCAGGATGCCGACGACGGTGCCGGTCCACGCCACCCCGAGCAACCAGCCCGATACAGGCGATTCGAGACCCAACATCGCGATCGGTGTGGCGGTGGTGGCGAACATCAGAAAGATCGTGGTGTGGTCGAGCCGGACCATGAGCTCGACTCGTTCGATCGGCCAGTCGCGCAAGTGCACGACTGCGCTGACGCCGAGCATCGCCGTATTGCCGATCGAGAAGATGGCCATGGCGAGAGTGGCGCGGTCGCCATCCACACCGACCGTCAGGAGGACCCCGACAAAAACGGAAATGACCGCGGCCCACCGGTGCAACACACCTCGGAAGCGGGGCCGGGGGCGACGAAGGAGCCGGCGGGCGGAGGCTGACAGATGGTCTGCTCGCGGATCGTCCAACAACTGCACGGGTGCAGGATACGCGAGCGCGCCGACGGAGGACGGACGACCCCGGCCTACGCTCGTCATTCGTGAGCCGCCGTCGAGTGATCCGGAGCGAGACCGTCTGCGACGACGCAGAGCTCGCCCGCCGTCAGGCACCCCGCACCGACATCGTGGCCGAGTCGGAGGCCAACACAGGCCGTTATGGCCTCGCTGAGGGTCCGTTTCAGGAATACGAGCGGGTCATCGAGGTCGAGCGGGCCGCACACGGCTGGACCGTGCGCGAAACGACGACTTACCGCCTCGCGATCCCGGTGTGGGGATGGTTGTTTCAGCTCCCCGTTCGTCGAGCCCTTCGCGGTCGCAAGGACTCCTTCGCGTACTGGTGGGCGCCCCCCGACCGGCTCAACGCCCGCGCGGCGATGGTGCTCGGACTGCTCGCTGCTGCACAGATCGTCGACGGGTACCTGGGAACTGTCCTCACCCAGACGATCAGCTTCGCCACCGACGAATTCGGCCACGGCAACAGCGCCCAGGGCTGGGTACTCGGCGTCGCCCGGGCCGGGGTGCTCTTCAGTCTCGTGACAGTTGCGCTCGCTGACCGGCGAGGACGCAAGGCGATGCTCATCGCGGCCGGCATCGGGGGATGCGTCTTCACCCTGCTCGGTGGACTCTCGCCTGACATCTGGACCCTCGGCGGATCACAGCTCATCGCCCGCGGATTCTCGACCGGCCTCGGCATCCTGATCGTGATCATCGCCGCCGAGGAAATGCCGGCGCGCAGCCGGGCCTGGGCAGCGTCAGTGCTCGTGCTGAGCGCCGGACTCGGATCCGGGCTCGCGGTCAACGTGCTCCGGCTCGCAGATCTCGGCACCCGCGGCTGGCGCGGCGTCTACCTCGTGGGCGGCCTCGGGATCCTGGTCATCGTGTGGGTGGGTCGTCGACTCCCGGAGACGCTGCGATTCACCCAGTCCGCCGAAGAGCGCGCTCCCGTATTGTCCGAAGAGCAGCGCAATCGTCGTCGACAGCGGCTGATCCTGCTGGCCGGGTCGGCCTTTCTGCTCTCGATGTTCTTCTCCCCCGCGTCGAGCTTTCAGAACGACTTCCTCAAGGACGAGCAGGGCTTCAACGCCTCAGGAATCTCCAACTTCACCCTCGTCACGTCGACGCCGGCCGGCCTCGGCGTGCTGCTCGGCGGCTATCTCGCCGAAACCCGGGGCCGCCGGGTGGTCGGCGCCACCGGCCTGTTGATGGGCGCCGGCTTCGCCACGCTCGCGTTCTTCTCCGGCGGACTCACCCTGTGGGCAGTGACGCTGTTGGGCGTGGTGCTCGGCGGCATCGCGGTGCCCGCCCTCGCCGTCTACGGACCGGAGATGTTCGGCACCCACGACAGAGGCCGCGCCAACGGGATCATCGTCACTGTCGGGGTGATCGGCAGCGCCGTTGGTCTCATCTTCGTCGGTCAGGTTTCGGACCGAATCGGTGAGATCGGCCCTGCGCTCGCGATCCTCGCCGTCGGACCGCTCATCGTTGCCTGGCTCGTGCTGCGCCGATATCCCGAGACTGCGGGCATGGAACTCGAGGAGATCAACCCAGAGGACGCCTGAGCGGTACCGTCATGGCGATGGACCGACGAGCATTCCTGCTGGGCACCACCACACTCGGCCTCGCAGCCTGTGCGGCGCCTGAGCGGCACCTCCTCGAATCGTACGAGGGCGTGGAGATCGAGCTTCGTCCGGGGTCGACCACCTCGCTCGACGCGATTCCCGACGTGACCACCACAAGCACCGGCAGCAACCCGATCTCGCCCATGCAGGCGCTGCGCGACTCGATCGAACCAGCCGAAGATCGCATCGGCGTCTCCTTCGTCGCCCAAGCCCGCGGCCCGCAGGTGATCGTCGAGGAAACCGCCGGTGACGGCATTGCCAAGTGGACCTTCGACAACCCGGTCGCATCGGGCGACGAGCTCGTTTTCCTGGTCGAGGACTACGACGGGGTCGACCACTACCGGGTGCTGCTGCCGACCCGACCCAACGGGTCGTTTGGGTGGGTCCACAAGGACCAGGTCGATCTGCTTCGTCACAACTACGCGATCCAGGTCGAGCTCGATGAGTTCCGACTGACCGTGTTCGACCACGATCAGGTCGTGCTCGAGACGACGGTCGGCGTCGCTCGTGACAACGCGCCGACGCCGCTCGGGCGCTACTACACCACTGAGATCCTGCGGCCGCTCCAGCCCGACTCGGTCTACGGAGCCTTTGCCTACGGGCTCTCGGGCTTCTCCGACACCTTCGTGACATTCAACGGGGGCCCGGGGCAGCTCGGCATCCACGGCACCAACGACCCGGAGACGCTCGGATCCAATGTGAGCGCCGGTTGCATACGTATGCACAACGACGACATCACCAAGCTCGTCGAGGAGCTCAAGGTGACGGCCGGCGTCCCCGTCGAGGTCCTTTGATCTTTCCGTTGCTCGCCGCCTCGATCGCGGCAAGCTCGGCGGCGTCGACCTCGACGACTGCGCCGCGCCAACGCGGGTGAAAGACCGAGAAGAGCCCCAACGCCAGCGCGGCCACGCCGATCGGGACGACGGCGTCTCCTTCTCCGGTGTAGGTCGGGTAGAGCACGAAGGCCGACAAGAGCGCAGTCCAGAGCCAGAGGATGAGCACCGACCGGCGATGGCCGTGCCCGAGGCGCATCAGCCGGTGGTGGAGGTGCTCCTTGTCCGCTTCGGCTACCGCGGTGCGCTTCACCGCCCGCCGAGCAATCGCAAAGATCGTGTCGAGGATCGGGACGCCCAGGATCACCAGTGGGATGAAGATGGGAGCGAAGAAAAAGAATGCCTGGCCGGAGAACTCCTCGGTGGTACGGCCGCCGACCGACATCGTGGACGCCGCCATGAGAAGGCCCAGCAGCAGCGCTCCGCCGTCGCCCATGAAGATGCGGGCTGGATGCACATTGTGGGGCAGGAAGCCGACACAGAGGCCGAGAGTGATGCTGGCCCAGAGGGCGCCCGGGTTGTTCGGGTCGAGCACGCCCTCGTTACCGAGCTGAAGCGCATAGAGGAGAAAGGTTGCCGAGGCGATCGCGATGATGCCCCCGGCGAGCCCGTCGAGACCATCGATGAAGTTCACGGCGTTGGCCATGCCGAGCACCCACAGCACGGTGACGAGCGCCGACCAGTCAGCCGAGAGAAACAACAGATCGAAGAACGGCACCCGGAAGAACAGGATCGACACACCGGTGAGCGACATGATCGAGCCGGCCAGCACCATTCCCGCGAGCTTGGCGGGCGGCGAGATCTCGCGGACGTCGTCGACGAAGCCAACGCTCCAGATCACTCCAGCCGCCACTACGACGCCGAGCATCTCGGTGCGGGCCGACATCACCCCGGAGAACTCGTCGAGCAGCGCCGCCACGAAGAAGGCGACCAGCAGCCCGATCATCATCGCCGCGCCCCCGCCTCGCGGCGTCGGAACGAGGTGCACATGACGTTCGTCGGGCGCCGCCACCGCACCAATCCTGATCGAGAGCCGTCGCACAAAGGGGACGGTGAGGAAGGTAACGACGGCAGCCGTCGCACCGACGATCAGATAGGCCGAGAGGGCCGGCATGGTGGCGACGTCCGCCGCAGACCGCCGCTCAGGCCCCGAGGTCGGGGTAGGGCGGGAACGCAGCGCAGAGAAGCGCGGCGTCGTTCTTCACGGCCGCGACCGCAGCCGGGTCGTTGCGGTCCCGAAGCGCCCGGGCGATCAGCTCGGCGATCGTCGCCATCTCGGCCGGCCCCATGCCCTGCGTGGTGACAGCAGGGGTGCCGATGCGCACGCCTGAGGTGACGAACGGCGAACGAGGATCATCGGGCACGGTGTTCTTGTTGAGGCTGACACCGGCATCGTCGAGCACTGCCTGGGCTTCCTTGCCGGTCAACTCCTCGTCGAACCCGCGGAGGTCGACGAGCAGCAGATGATTGTCGGTTCCGCCGCTCACGAGGCGGAATCCGTGGCTCGCCAGTGCTTCGGCGAGCGCGCCGGCGTTCTCCACGACGCGAGCGGCGTAGGCGGCGAACTCGGGGGTGGCCGCCTCGGCGAAGGCGATGGCCTTGGCCGCGATGACGTGTTCGAGGGGACCACCCTGGATACCGGGGAAGATCGCCTTGTCGATCTTCGCCGCGTACTCCTCGCGGGCGAGAATGCAGCCGCCGCGCGGGCCGCGCAACGTCTTGTGGGTCGTGAACGTCATGATGTCGGCCAACGGCACCGGATTCGGGTGCTGACCACCGGCGATCAACCCGGCGATGTGCGCCGCGTCGAACATCAACATGGCCCCGACCTCGTCGGCGATGTCGCGCAGCGGCTTCGGATCGATGATCCGCGGATAGGCCGTGGCGCCG
>CALKOE010000043.1 GCA_938091985.1 uncultured Acidimicrobiales bacterium
CGGCGACGTCGCCGCCACCGGCCAACGTCGCCACGATCGGCGCCACCTCGACCCGGGCGCCGACCAGATCAGTTCGTGGCCCACCGTCGGGATGGCCGGCCAATGTCAGCGGAGCACCGACGGCGGGAAGGTCGGCTGCCACCAAGGGTTCCGACATGGGCGCATCGACGGCGATGAGCGCGAGGTCTCGTCCGTCGCCCAACACGCCGAGCACTTCACCAGTCACGGAGATGGCGCCCTGGTCGATTCGCACGAGCTCGGCATCGCCCACCACGTGGGCCGCAGTCAGGAGGAGTCCGTCGGCGACCACCACGCCGGATCCGGTCGAGCGGGCGCCACACACGCTCACGGAGACCTGCACCACCGTCAGGTGCTCGGTGGGGGCGGGCACGAACGGGCCCTCGCGAACGGCCGCAACCGCATCGCCGATCTCGGTCTCCACCTCGGCGCCGGGTGCGAACTCCACCGCGCCCGCCACTGCCGTGTCGCCCGCAGAGCCATTGCCCGCCGCGACTGTGTCGGAGGTGAAGAGCGACGCGGCCGCCGTCCCGCCGACGAGCGCGGCGATGGCGACGACCAGCGCAGTCGCCAAGAGACGGTGTCCGTTCCAGCTGGAGGCCGACTGCTGTGCCGTCAGGGTCGCTTCGTCAGGTCGGTTCGACCACTCTTCGTGCATGATTCGCCCACTCCCAGTGGCATCCTAGGCACACGGACGAGCCGACGTCAGACCGGGCGGGCAACTCTCTCGACGGCTGGACCGCCGATCTGATGCCTCAGATGTAGGGCAGAGGGTCGACCGCCACGCCGTCGACCCGGATCTCCCAGTGGAGATGGGGCCCGGTGGAGAAGCCGGTGGAGCCGACACGGCCGATCGTGTCGCCACCCTGCACCGTGTCGCCGTAGCTCACGAGGATCGCGGACTGGTGGGCGTAGAGCGTGGTGTAGCCGTTGCCGTGGGAGATGATCACGGTGTTGCCATAGCCGTTCATCCATCCGGCAGTGATCACCTGGCCAGACGCAGCTGCTGAGATCGGGTCGCCACTACTGCCACCGAAATCGATTCCATAGTGATTGCGCACGGTGCCGAAGATCGGGTGGACGCGAGAGCCGAATCGGCTCGTGACGGCGCCGGGCACCGGCCGATGGGTCACCGAGAACGGCCCGAGATTCGGGGGCGGGTCCTCGACTTCGGGATCATCGGAGTCGGGACCCTCAGGCTCGGGGTTCTCCTTTGCTGCCGCGATGCGGCGGGCCTCTTCCTCCGCGGCGATGCGGGCGGCTTCGGCCTGGCGGGCCAGCTCGGCTTCGAGCGCCCGGATCTCCTCCGCGATCGCTGCATCGGCAGCCTCGATCTCACGGCCCACTGCTTGCCAGTCGTCGATACGCACCGACACCTGGGCTCGCAGCTCCTCGAGCTCGACCTTGCTGGCATCGAGGTCGGCGAGGCGGGCGGTGAGATCAGCTCGTTCGGCTTCGGCGTCCGCCGTGGCCTCGTCGGCCCGCCGGATCGCGTCATCTTGGGCCGCTTGGGTGACCCGCAGCTCGTCGATCAATTCGTATTCATCACCGACCACCTCCTCGACGTAGGAGCGCTTCAGCTCCACATCGAGCAGGCTCTCGTTGTCGAGCTGGCCGAGCACATCGGGCCGGGGGGCCACGAACGCATCGATGGCTGCCAGCGCGAGCCGCTCACGAGTGAAGACCATCTCGGCATCGAGCGCGTCGGCCTCGTCTCGCGCCGCTGCTGCTCGGTCCTCCGAGTCGGCGATCGCGTCTTCGGCTGCGGTGATCTTCGTCTCCTGCAACGCGATGTGGGACTCGAGCGCCTCGATGGCAGCGGCCAGCTCGTCGTCTTCGGCTGCAAGGGCATCCAACTCGGCGGCAACGTCGGCCGCTTCGCGTCGATTGTCTTCGCGTTCTTGGCGGAGATCCTCGATGTCGTCGCCCTGCGCACCGGCACCGGTGACCGTCAGCGGGGCCGCCAGAATCGACACGGCCGCGATGGCCGCAAGCACTCGACGGGGTGGAAGGCGGTGGTCACGCATTGCGGCAGCGATCGTAACAGAAATGAAATGATCAACGGTGCCGCGCCCTACAAGGATGTTGCGCATGACACTCGAGGACTTCCGCGTCGAATCATTCACTCACAACGGCACAACCCACGATGTGTATCGCCGAGGCGATGGGCCGTGTGTGCTCGTGGCCGCGGAGATTCCCGGCATCACCCCGGAAGTCATTCGCTTCTCCGAAGAGCTGCTCGCGGCAGGGTTGTCGGTGGCGATGCCCTCGATGTACGGAGTGCCCGGCAAGGAGCCGACTTCGCTCCATACGATAAAGACGATCGTTCGCGCTTGTATCAGTCGCGAGTTCCACGCCATGGCCACGCGCGATGACCAGCCGGCCACTGAGTGGCTCCGGGCCCTCGCCCGAAAGCTGCACGCCGACCATGGCGGCCCCGGCATCGGATTCGTCGGCATGTGTTTCACCGGCGGGTTCGGACTCGCAATGTTGCTCGACGACGCCGTCGTCGCGCCGGTTCTGTCACAGCCCTCGATGCCCTTCGCGATCGGGAAGAAGCGCCGAGCAAGCGTTGGCCTCGACGACCAACAGCTGGCCGCTGTGGCCGAACGAGCCGCCGACGGTTGCGCCGTGCTCGGCCTGCGATTCACTTCTGACCCGATGGTTCCCGCCGACCGTTTCGCCACGCTCCGCGCGACCCTGGGCGACAACTTCGTCGGCGTCGAGATCACAAGTCCCGATCCCGAGCACGGCATCAAGAAGAGCGCCCACAGCGTGCTCACCGAGGAGCGCAGCGATACCGCGGGCCATCCGACCAAGGACTCATTCGATCAGGTGATGAGCTTTCTCACCGGGCGTCTGCAGACCGACTGAGGCTCATGCGCCGAGCAGCAAGAACAGCCCGGCCACCGTGTAGAAGACCATCACGCCGAGCATCGGGTATTGCGACCGAACGGCGACCGAGTGGGAGTAGCGGCTGATCGCCCGATCGTGGGCGGCAGCCACCGCGAGCACATGGCCGATGGCGATCGCGAGGGTCTGTACCCACGCGATCGTGCTGGGCGAGACCAGCAGCCAGTCGATCGAATAGTCCTTCGTTCCGAAGATGTCCCAGCCTCGCCCGAATGGGTCGGAGATCTGGATGATCATCCGTTGTCCGTCGAGCACGAGCAGGCTGAAATAGTGCGCCACGGCGTAGGCCGCCGCGATCGGAACCAGCGTGGGCCCGAACGCGGCCGACAGCTCCTCGGCCGGCTCCCCTGTCACGCCGGCCATCAGGTTGATGGCGAAGACATAGGCGAGGCCAACCACGAGCACGATCGCGAGCAACCCGAGCGTGCCCACAACGGTCAGATCCCAACCGACCCGGTCACCGGCGATGTCGAACCAGAGCGAACTGCGAGTGAAGCCGTCGAACGTCGTGCTGCCCAGGACGACGAGGATGAAGGGAACCATGCCGACGGTTGGCGGCACCATCGAAATCCCCGCCAACGGCGGACGAACGCGGATCCGACGATCTTCGTCGAGGTGGAAGATCGACATCGCCGCGAGCTTCGAGAACAGCACCGAGAAGCCGTCGGCAGTGCGCACCCAACCCCGTCCGTAAAGGCTTGCGCCGGCCAGCATCGTGGCGCTGTAGACGGTGAGGAACACGCCGATCGCTCGTGGGTCCGACGCGGACCCCGGGTCCGACTGGAACCAGAGGCCGTTGTAGGCCAACTCGAACCAGAGGTAGGCGAAGATCGCCACCGCCGCGGGCCAAAGGGTGCTCTCCCCTCGGGTGATCGGTGACAGCTCCGTCTGAGTGACCTTGCTCTTCACCCATGCGGCGGAGTCAGCAACCGTGAAGTACGGATTGAATGCGCGCCAGACATCGCCGAAGAGTGCCGACACGAACTGCAGACCCACCCAGAACCAGATCAGGAACGCGTCGCCCGAGATGTTGACCGCGAAGTTCGTGTTGCCCCGCCACGCAGCGAAGAGCACGACCCCGAAGAGAAACAGCCCGGTCAGCTTCAGTACCACTTCGACCAGCCGCGACCCGGGGCCGACCGCAGCCCACAGCACGCGACCCTTCGCCGCTGCGGCGAGGTGCGGACGTTCCCAGAACGCGCCGAGGGCGACGAAGGAGATCGCCACGGAGAAGCCTGCCGCCCAGGCCAGCTGCCACGCCGGAAGTGGGAGATCGGTTCGGCCGCCGATGCCGTGAGCGAGGAGGTTCGCGATCATGAGACGGTCATCCGGATGAGCAGCCGACTCGAATCTTCCAGCTCGATCTCGAACGTGCCCGGGATCAGCGCATCGAACGCCGTGCGCCCGGCACCGTCCTCGAGGTCGACGAAGAGGTCGTAGCCATGGATGTGCACCTTGTCATCGGTGTTGCCGGAGACAACAACCTCGACGGAATCACCGATCTCGACGTCTTGCTGGCGTGAACCTCCGACAAGATCACCATCGATGATCTCGAGCGAGATCACCACGTCGGCGCTGGACTGCGGATCTGTCGTCGTCTCGGGCCCAGCCGAGTCCCCGTCGTCGCCACAGGCTGCGAAGAACAGCGAAATGGCGACGACGAGGCCGGCGAGTCTCACGGCGCGACCGTGACGGTGACGGCAGCCGAGACCGGCGCCCCATCGACGAGGTAGGGGTTGTGATCGTTGGTGTAGGCCACCACCGAGATCTCGACGTCGCCTTCCGGCAACGCGCCGATGTGTGTGGCCAGGTCGTAGAGCCGGCCGAGCTTCTGGCCGTTGGCATAGATGTGGAGATGTCCTTCGCCATCGACATGTTCGGTCGAGACGTTCTCCGGGCTCAGCGTCAGTCCATCGAGGGAGACGAATGCGTTCCAGCCGGACTTGGGATCCTCGAGCACCTCGACCCCGATCGTCGGAGCATCTCCCACGATCTCGACACCGGAGACCTCGTCGTGGCTGTGGTCGTCGTGTTCATGGGTCGGCACCGTGAACACCGCGGAGGCGGTGATCTCTTCGCCGTCGATGGCATAGGAGCGATGATCGTTGGCCGACACCACCACGGTGATCTCGACATCACCCTCGACAACTCCGGCGTAGTAGATCCAGTCGTTGTAGAAGCGCAGCACCTTCTCGCCGTCGATCAACAGGTGGTAGTGGCCTTGACCGTCGACATGGTCGGTGGACGCTGCTCGAGGGGTGACCTCGAAGTTGTCGGAGATGACGTGGATGTTCACCCCGCCCGCAGGGTCGGCAAACACCTCCAGATCGACCTCGGGAGCGACATCGCCGGCCACGTCGACCACACCGTGGTCATGGCCGTCGGCCATGTCTCCGTCGGACATGTCTCCGTCAGTCATGTCATCGGCATGGTCGTCATGGTCCGGATCGGACCCGTCGTGGGTCATGTCGTCGTCGGACATGTCGTCGTCGGACATGCCGTCGTCGACCTGATCGGCCGGGTCGGCGCCGGCGTCGGTGGATTCGTCGTCGTCACCACACGCGGCAGCGAGCAGAGCGAAGACGGATAGGGCGGCAAGCAGCCGCAGGATGGCGCGAGTGCGCATGTGAGTTCTCCAGTTTGAATTTGCGTGCAGATAGGGACGCCGGTCGCATCGAGGCGAGGGCGTGGACGTCTATCGCAGGCTTACCGGAGGACCCCGCTGGCCCTGACGAGACGCGACCAGGAGCAGCGCAGGACGCATCGCGGCGCCCGGGCTGGACGGTCGAGAGACTCGATCAACAAGAAGTCGTGCGTCGCCGGCGAGGCGCAGCAGCACTGCTCGCACCGCAACGGCGCCGGAGTGCGCCACCCGTGCGAGGCGAAACACCAGCGCACCCATGACGAGGCCGCCGAGTGTGGCGGGGATACCGACGACGGCCGCAGCCGGGTCGGTGGTGGAGGCAACGTCGGCAAGCAGTGCTGCCGACGACACGCTCAGGATCGGGATCGCGAGCAGCCCGAAGATCATCCCTGCGGCCCGACGGGCCTCCGAGTGATGACGTGTCCTCACACCCACAACGTTAGCAACCTCACGCGGTCTTCCAGAACCGGGCGAGGAACGAGGCCATCTGCTCGCGGGTCACCGATTGGGTCGGCGAGTAGGTGGTCGGCGACGTGCCGGTGGTGATGGCGAGCGCATAGATGCACTGGATCTCTGCTCGCGCGAACGATGCCGCAATGTCGCCGAGCGGCGTCGCTGCTGAACTGCAGCTTCCTCCGAGTGCGTCGCGCCAGAGGCGGCCGAGGAACGCGGCCATCTGCTCGCGGGTGACCAGCCCATCGGGGTCGTAGAGCGTCGACGACACGCCGGTGGTCACGCCGAGGGCGAAGATGCAGGCGATGTCGGTCTCGGCGAACGATCCGGCGATGTCGGTGAACGGAGTCGGCGAGCTGTCGCAGTCGTGGCCGAGCGTTCGGTAGAGCCGAGCAAGAAAGGCCGCCATCTGTTCGCGTGTGACCGTCTCGAGCGGCGAGTACGTCGACGCACTCGTGCCCGTGGTGATGCCGAGGAGCCGGATGCAACCGACGTCGTTGAACGCGAACGACGAAACCGAGAGATCGGCGAACGGGTTGGGGCCCATCGCGCATCCGAGTGGCGTGCCGGTGAACGACACCGTGTAGCCGTCGCTCGTCGCCGCATCGACAGTGACTGTCACGCCATGTATCTCGGCGCTCTCGCCGACGCCGAGAATGTGGTCGGTCGATCCCGGCGCGCCGAGGGCCGGGTGTTGGCGCCGATTCAGCCCCCAACAGATCGTGTTGAAACAGGTCACGGTCTGGTCGACCGTGTGCAGCATCACACCCGAGACGCCTGCCTCGGCGTCGTAGCCGGTCGCCGGGCGAGCTTCCACAGTCGTGAAGATGAGCGGATCGGCCGATGGGATCAGCGCCATCTGGGAACCGACCGATTCAGGTCCCGCGAGGTCGACAGCAGCCGCCGGCTTCGTGATCAGCGGGATGGCATCGGGATCGATCCAACCCGAGGTGTAGCGATTGAACGCAATGGTGTGGGTGATCCGGCACGGACCCCGTGAGGTCGACGGACTGACCGGGCAGAAGTTGTCGATGCCATGCGCGCTCATCAAGTCGCCTGGGTTGTCGTATTGCTCCAGACCAACCGTGCTCGAGCCGGAATGCGGCCACGCGAGAGTGTGGCCGATCTCATGTGCCGCCGTGGCCGGAAGCTCGAACATGCCGCCGCGGACATAGAAGCCCCGACCCGACTCTGCCGGAGGCGACGCGGGGGCGACCGGACGGACCGAACCGTTGGTGAGGAACCACGCCCCGGCTCCACCGAGACCACCACCGTTGTCGGTGTCGTCGATCACGAATGTGTTGGTGAACCGGGCATCGGTGGTGCGCGCGATGGCTTCGTTGAGGCAATCGTTCTCGCGCTCGAAGGTGCCGGCGGCCTCGAAAACGATGCTGTAGCGGCCCTGCGAGATCAGCGCGAAGAACGGCGCGATCTCGTCGGTCGCCCACGTCGCCACCTCTTCGGGGGTGAACGTCTTCGGCTCGGACGTGCCCGGAATCGTGCAGATCCAGACGGCGATGGTGTCGGTGCCGAGCCCGAGCGTCTCACCGGCTCCGCCGTCGACCGTCAACCCCAGCGGATCGGCGGCAGCCGCCGGACCCACTGCGAGCGTCGATGCGGCCGCCACGATGGCGACCAGGGAGAACAACCTCGCCCGGAGCACATCGCGGACCCTAGCCGTCGTCGAACAGGGCATTGGGCGCGGCAACCCCTGGCGCCGGCGGCAGCGGCGGGATGTCCTGCACCGCTGCGACGTCGCCGTAGAAGTCGCGACACATACCCGGAGCAGCGACGTTGTCGGGCGTGTGCAGGAACACCAGCGGGCGGCGACCGTCGGCGATCCAGCGGCCAACCCGCTCTACCCACGGCTCCCAGAACGCCGGATTGGCGGCCGGATCGGTCTGGCCGATGAACCGCACAACGGGCTGATTTCCCGTCGCCACCGCCCGCACGGAGAGGCGCGGCTTGTTCTCCCAGGCCTCGATCTCCTCCGGAGTCTCCCGTGGTCCTGCGAAGACGGGGCGACTGTCGAAGATCACGCGATCCACTCCAGCCTCGTGAAGGGCATCGTTGAGCGCTCGCTCATGGTCTCCGCCCGCATGGAACCCGGGATGGCGCACTTCGACGGCCCAGTCGAATGCCGACGGTGTTGCCGCAAGGAAGTTCACCAGCGTCGGGAGGTCCTCCGGGCTGAACGACGCCGGGAGCTGCACCGAACACGGGCCGAGTCGATCGAGCAGCGGCGTGAACCGCTCCGCGAACTCCGAGAGTTCGTGCTGCACATCGCGCAGCTTCCGGTCGTGTGTGATCTCGCGGGGCAGCTTGAGCAGGAACCGGAAACCTTCGGGGGTCGCCTCTCGCCACCGGTCGACAGTCGACGCCGACGGCACGGCGTAGAAGGTCGTGTTGCCTTCGACTGCGTTGCACACCCGGGCGTAGGCAGCCAGCTCGCCTCCAACCGGCGTGTCGGTC
>CALKOE010000044.1 GCA_938091985.1 uncultured Acidimicrobiales bacterium
TCACGGCGCAGTTCGTCGATCGCGACACCCGCCGCTCGGCTCCTTCGCAACGAGGCACGCAGCGCAGCGAGTTCGAGTTCGACTCGGTGCATCGACCATGCCAACACACACAGCGTGATCACGACCGCGGTGGCGGGAGCGAGCAGAGACCAGGTCACGTCGACAACGCTACCCATCGAGTCGGAGCGCGTCAGCGATCCGACGACTCAGCCGTCGAGAAGGTGGCTGAGGGCTTCGTTCCACGAGCTGTTGTCGTGAAGCTTGTCGTGGAACTCGAGGAGGTCGTCATGGGTGATCGGACGACCGTTCTTGATCTCGTCCAACTCGGCAGGCAGCGACCAGGTGTCCATCGTGACGCCTGAGGCCACGAGGAGGTCGATCGTGCGAGGTTCGGCCGGCTTGACGATGGTCATCGCGCATGTCGGACACCGGAACGAGTACTCGCCTCGGTTGTCGTTGATGCAGACCCGAACGCGGACATCGGCCGTCGTCAGCTCGACATCGCCACATTCTTCACAACTCGCTCGGATCGTAGCCATGTGCGGTGGTAACTCCGTTTTCCTGTGCCCGTGTGCTGGATTCCATCGGCATTTCAAGCGCGCCGGTAAAGGGTCCGGCGGCCTGGATTCGATGGTCCGTTCGGCTCACTTCGGTCAGAATTTCGGCCATGTGTGCTCCCTCAGAGCACAGGTGCGACCATGAGACGATGCTCACGCGGCTCCCTTCCCTCTCTGACCTAGTGATCCTGTTCGCCGATCGAGGTGCGCGCACCAAGGCCCGCGAACACACCGCTGAGGGCTTCTCGACGGCGATCCGGCTCGGGGCCACCGGACTTCAGACGGGCGTGTGGCGCACTGAGGACGACGTGCTGGTGGTCGACGGATCGGGTCTCGCCCGTCGATTTCCCCGCAGGGCGCTGTCCGACGTGATCTACGAGTCGGTCAGGGACGTCCTCCCCACGCTGGATGATCTCTTCGATGCCGCCGCCGACGTTGCGGTCATGCTCGCGGTGTCCGACGATGCGACGGCGACGGCGGTGGTCGATGCTGCTCGCCGGCATGATGCCGCCGACCGGCTGTGGCTTTCGCACAGCGACTTGGACGTTCTCGCCCGTTGGCGGGACTTGGCTCCGGATGTGTCGCTGGTCAATCGCACGTCGATCCCCGACCTTCCGCTTGGTCCCGAGCGCCGAGCGGCTGAGCTCGCAGCGGCACGGATCGATGCCGTCGCGCTGCCGGAGGAGGACTGGTCAGGTGGCCTCGTGACCCTCTTTCACCGATTTGAGGTCGCCGGCTTTGCCGACGGCGCACACTACGAGCGCCAGCTCGCTCGGCTTATCGATATGGGCATCGATGGCGTGAGCGGCGACCACGCAGATCGGATGGCGGCCGTTGTGGCCACCTTCGTCTGAAGCTTCTAGAGGAAGCCGATGTCGCCCAGTGGCCACACCTTGAGAAAGGCGCGGCCGACGATGGTGTCGGTCGGGATGGGTCCAAAGAATCGCGAGTCCTGGCTCGAGCCTCGGTTGTCGCCCATCACGAAGACCATTCCTTCGGGAATCACGCAGTTGTCGGCAGCGGCGATCTTGTTCGCGCACCCGGGAATGACCGAACTGGTGGATGTGAGCGCACCGTCGATGTAGCCCTCGGAGAGCTCGAGACCATCGATGAACACGGACCCATCCCGGAACGACACAGCCTCGCCCCCGAGGCCGACCACGCGCTTGATGAAGTCGTCGATTTCGCCGCTGGCGCTCTCGGGCTTCTCGAAGACGATCACGTCGCCGCGCTGTACGTCGCCGATGCGGTAGCTGAGCTTGTTGACGAGGACTCGGTCGTCTTCGTGAAGCGTCGGGTCCATGGAGGCCGACGGGATGTAGAAGGCCTGGAGCAGGAACGCCTTGATGAGTAGTGCGACGACGAGAGCGCCGATGGCGACGGCGACCCACTCCATGGTGGTGCGGAGCTGTCGCTGGACGTTGCGGGCGGGTGCCGGCGCGGGTTCGGGGGCGTCGTCATCGGACCAGAAGTCGTCGGTCTCGGGCGGCTCGATGGGCGGAAGCGTTCCGCCGCCGGCCGCTGATGCGACATTGCCGGCTCCGACTCGTGGCCGTGGGCCCGCGGCTGCGGCTGCCGACGATGTCGGCACGCCAGATTCTGCGGGAGGAATGCCTGAGTCGGTCACGAATGACGAGGGTACCGGTCCCTGTGGGTCGAGCCGCTGACCCCTGCGTCAGCTGCGGTAGCGGGCGAGAACTCGTGATGCCGCCTGCGCGGCGAGATCGTCGGGGACGGGAGCGTCGGCTTCGAGAATCTCTGCATCGGGCCCGAGGCGGAGCAGGAGCCGCTCGAGCCATGGCAAGGCGGTGACCGCCATCGTCACCTCGACACGGCCGTCGTCGAGCTTCTGGACCGATTCGGTCGGATACTGCTCCACCACCCATGAAGCCGCCGAAGGAAGACGCAGTCGGATGCGCGGGTCGTTGCCGTCGGGGGTGAATGAGGCACCGCCGCCGTCGAGCACGTTGACAATCGCATGGTCGAGCGCCCGCACGTCTCGGATGCGGTCGACGCGAAAGACGCGCTCCCCTTCGGCGCGGTGGCAGTAGCCGTGGAGGTACCAATTTCCGTGATCGCTGAACACCCGAGCGGGGTCGACGACTCGACTGGTGAGTTCGTCGCGGCCGTAGGTGTAGTAGTCGAGTTCGACTTGTTTGCCGGCGCCGACTGATCGGCGCAGCGTCTCGAGAATCGCCTCTGGGGCATCGCCGAGGCGGACCTCCACCGCGTTCTCAGCCCCATCGCCGAGTGCCATGCCGAGCTTCGCAAGTGAGCGCAGCAAAGGGCTCGCCCGGTCGTCGTCTTCGCGGTCGATCGACAACACCGTGCGGCCGGCAGTGAGAAGACGGGCGCCCTCCTCTGGGGTCAGGCGCAGAGGTTGTGAGAACCAGTCGGCGTAACGGATCTGGACGCTGTCATCGGTGATGTCGACTTCGATGAGCGAGTCCGGGGTGAAGGGATGAACACCGACGAACAGCACGACCTGGGTGAGATCGTCGACCAGTTGCTTTCGGGGGTAGTCGAACCGCGACGAGATCTCATCGAGCGGCGCACCCTCTTGCTCGACGACCCATGGAATCACGGCCAGGAGGCGGCTCATCCGCTCGGGGGCGGTCAGCTTCGCGCTCATGCGAGCGCCTCCAGCCACTCGATCATCTCGTTGCGCAACTCCGGCGGTTCGAGGATCTCTGCGTGGTCCAGGAAGCTCAGCACGAAGGATCGGAATGCCTCTTCGTTGCGGACAGCCATTTCGGCCACCACTCCCCCGTCGGGCAGTTCTTCCACCGAGCCGAGGAGGTGACGGGCATGGGCCGCCTGGACGGCGTCGATTCGTACGAGGGCCCGAATCGGCTCGCCGTCGCCGAGTTCCCACCCACGCAACTCGCTCGGGTCGTTGACCGTGCCGATCTCGCGTGTGGCGTCGTCGCCGACCGCGACCGTGCCTGTGATGCGGTCGACTCGGTAGAGCCGCTCATCGTCTCGCATGCGGTCGAAGCCGGTGAGGTACCAGTGGCCCCGGGAGAACGAGAGCCTCCAGGGCTCGACGGTGCGATCAGTGTCGTTGTAGGTGAAGGTCACGGCCTTGCGGTCAGCCGCAGCGGCGATCATCACTGCGAGCGCGTCGTCGAACGGGACATGTCCGACCTCGTCGGCGACCCCGTCACCGACGGTGCCTCCGAGCTTCAGCAGCCCGGTGTCGGCACCATCGAGGCGCACGAGGTTGGTTGCGAGGTGCAGCGCCGCGAGCTCATCCGGCTCGAGCCGAAGCTCGTGCCCCGAGTAGTCGCTGCGTCGCATGCGGT
>CALKOE010000045.1 GCA_938091985.1 uncultured Acidimicrobiales bacterium
CCCGCGCCCATATCGGCAATGGTGTCACGCATGGCGTCAGATGCGCCATGACGCAGATCACATTCATATCGATTGTTCATATCGATTGTTGTGCGAGTTCCATCAGTTCATTCGCGAGCGAGTTGCACCCGGCCCGCCGCCTCGTGGTCCAGGTCCTGATTCTGAACCATGTCCACTTTGACTCTGCGCAACGTGCCGGTGAAAACGTTGGGCGCGTCATACCTTCCGACCGGGCTCGAACGGTCAAGACCGATGTCGAGCCCGGAGAACGAAATCATCGTGAAGAACGTGTCGGTGGTGGTCATGGAGCCGACATCGACCCCGTCGATCTCGAGGGTGCCGGTGCCGACCCCCTCGGCTCGGTCCATACGGAAGGCGAGATCGTGGCGGCCCGGCACGACGGCCCGGTCGGAACGCACGACCTGATGCGAGCCACCGATGTTGAGGTCGTGCACGAGGTACCCGCCGTCCAGGTAGAGCGAATAGCCACTGGTGGCATCTCCATGGGCGACGAGCACGCCGTCGGCCCCTGTCTCGGGAATCTCCACCTCGGCCACGATGCGATAGCTGCGGCTCCGAAGATCTGGCGCCACATCGGTCGGAAGGTGCCCCATCCCCGACCAGAACTCGTAGTGGAGTCGGTCGCCGTGGACCCGAGCGGCGTTCTCGGCGAAACGCTCACCAAACCGATCGTCGAGCGGGAGCACCTGATTCGCCTCCGCTTCGGCCCACCACCGCTCGATCATGTCCGCCAGCCGCTGGGGCTCGGCCGCGGCAAGGTCGTGGATCTCGTTGAAATCGTTGCGGAGGTCGTAGAGCTCCCAGACGTCGTCGTCGATCGGTGTGCCGGGAGCGTGGTAGGCAACCGCCTTCCACCCGTCGATCCAGATGCCGCGATGGCTGAACATCTCGAAGTACTGCACCTGCTTGCCGGTGGCCGCATCACCGTCGTTGACCGCTGCCAGGAAGCTCGTCCCCTCGATCGGTTGCTGGGCCACGCCGTTCACCTCCGCCGGCGGCTCGATCTCAAGCAGCTCCAACAGGGTGGGAACGACGTCGCTGACATGGGCGAACTGGTGGCGAAGCGCGCCGGCATCGGAGATCCCGGCCGGCCAAGACACGACGAGCGGGTCACGCACGCCACCGCCGTGGGTGTTCTGCTTGTAACGCTTCAGCGGGGTGTTGGCGACCATCGCCCAGCCCCAGGGGAAGTTCGAATGGGTGTCGGGTCCGCCGATGTCGTCGAGCCGGGCGAGCTTCGCCTCGGTCGACTCGTGGATCAGGTTGTAGGGGCCCATCGCGTTGACGAAACCCTTGGGCCCACCTTCCTGCGATGCGCCGTTGTCGCTCAGCACCATCACGAGTGTGTTCTCGAGTCGGCCGCTGCGGTCCAGGAAGTCGATCACCCGGGCGAGCTGCTGATCGGTGTGATCCAGCATTGCCGCATAGGCAGCTTGCAGACGCTGCGCCACTCGCTGTTCCGCAGCGGGAAGCTCGTCCCACGCCTTCACGCCAGGGTTTCGCGGCGGAAGCACCGTGCCCGCAGGCACGATCCCCATGTCGAGCATGCGGGCGAGGCGCCGCTCTCGGGCGACGTCCCAGCCGTCGGCGAACTGCTCGTCGTAGTGGTCGATGAGTTCCTTCGGCACCTGGTGCGGCGCATGGCAGGCGCCCGGCGCGAAGTAGCTGAACCACGGAGCATCGGGGGCGCCTGCCTCGTGCTCGGCGATCATGCGTATTGCTTCGTCGGCAAGATCAGCGGTGAGGTGGTAGCCGTCTTCGTAGGTGCCCGGCGGCGCCACGTGGGTGTTGTCGCGCACCAGCTCAGGGGCGTATTGATCCGTCTCGGCATCGAGGAACCCGTAGAACCGGTCGAAGCCGCGAGCGAGCGGCCAGCCATCGGTCGGGCCGGTCGGGCCGGTCTCGTAGAGCGGAGTGACGTGCCACTTGCCCGTCATGTAGGTGCGATAGCCGTGGGCCCGGAGCATCTCGGCAATCGTTCCGGCGCTCTTCGCGATCTTGCCTCGATACCCAGGGAACCCGCTGTCGAAGTTGGCCAGGCATCCGACGCCGACGCTGTGGTGATTACGGCCGGTCAGCAACGCCGCTCGCGTGGTCGAACACATCGCCGTGGTGTGGAACCCGGTGAAGCGCAGACCGCGGTCGGCGAGACGGTCGATCGTCGGCGTCGCCGCATCACCGCCGTAGCAACCGAAGTCGGAGAAGCCCACGTCGTCGAACAGCACCATGAGAATGTTCGGCGCGCCATCTCGCGGCTGCGGCGGATCGGGCCAGTGCGGGGTGGATTCAGCGATGGTGCGGCCAACGACAGCATTCAGCATCCACCGAGCATGGCCGATGGGAAGCGGTATGGCCCTGTTGAAACACGCGACCCTCACCGCGGTGGTCGTCTTCCTCATTCCGGTCGTGCTGGTGATCGCACCCCAACCGGCCGGCGCGTGCTCACTCTTTCTCCGCACAATCGACCTCGACCAACCTCACCAGCAACCGCACCTCGATTCGTTCGTCGACTCCACGGACCGCTTCCTCCGGGTGGAGACGGTCGCGGTCACGCCACAGGCCAGAGACTTTCATCGGGGCGGCGTGGTCGTCGGAACCCACCAGTGGCAGGTTCTCGGCGAGGCCAAGCCGTTCACCCTCGTCATCGACGACGGTCGCGACATGAGGAGCGAGAACAACGGCTGCTGGAACGGCGCCGATGTTCCTGCAGTCGGATCGTCCTTCGTCATCGGTGTCAACGAACATGAGAACGGCCGCGACGTCGCCGTGACGATTCATGGCGACGACACCGAGTTGTCGGCTCGGTTGGGAGAACCGACGGCCATCCCGGCCGACGATGCCGAGATCAGCCGTCTGATCGAGGAGGTCCAAGACAGCCGACCCATGGCTGCCCGAATCTCGGTGCTCATTCCGCTCGGACTCTGGACGCCCGTCGTGCTCATCGCCGGCCTGGTCCTCGGCATGAGCGCCCACAGGAAACGAACGAAACCACAAAGCGTCGGCGGCCTCGCTGCGCCATGATCGGCAGGTGGCCGAGCCGATCCCAGACTTCCCGACGCGAGAAGGCCGGACGATCCGCCTGCGCCCCTGGACACATGCCGATGCCGACACCGTGATCGCTGCTGGGCGGGACGACTTCATCACCCTGATCACGACCGTGCCGGCCCAGGCCGATGCGGCCACTGCCCGAGAATTCATCGATCGCCAGATCGGGCGCCCAGAGACCGACCTCGGCCATGCGCGGGTGATCGCTGACAAAGCAACCGACGAGGCGATCGGCCACTTCTATGTGTCGCTCGTCCATGCCCGCCTCGGGCGAGCGACCATGGGCTACTGGATTCTTCCCGACCGTCGCGTTCGCGGTGCCGCATCGGAGGCACTCGGTCTCGCGAGCGACTGGGCGCTCGACGACATCGGTTTGGCCCGCGTCACGCTCTACATCGAACCGTCGAACGAGGCTTCACGACGCACCGCCGCCCGAGTCGGTTTCCGCGAGGAGGCGCTCCTGCGCGATTGGGAGACCTACGACGACGGAGCGACACACGACATGCTCAGCCTCGTTCGCCTGCGAGACTCACCCTCGTGAACACGCCGACCGAAACCTGCGACGAGTGCGGCTTCGACGCCGACGAGTGGAACGACCAGGACACCGAGCGGACCGTCGCTTCGGCCTCGGCGTTGATCGCTCTCTGGACCGATTCGATGCCGGAGTCTGCCCGCAACGTCCGGCCCTCAGCCGAGCGGTGGAGCGTGAACGAATACGTCGACCATCTCCGCGAGGTCTTCTTCGGGATGCGGATGTTGATCGAACTCGCGTTGGAGGAACCGGGGCGCGATCTCGGGCCGATGCCGAAGCCGGGCGGGCCCGGGCCGCACCGAACGCTCGACTCCCAGGCGACGGCCTCGGGCTTCGAGACCGTGGCGAGCGCGCTCGCCACGTCGATCCGGAGCCTCGAGGCCGATCAGTGGAGCTATTCCGTTGCGTTCGATGGTCTGGCGCACTCCACCACATGGGCATCACGCCATTCTGTCCACGATCTCCAACACCACTTGGCCGACATTGCCGACATTCGGGTGTCGATCGGTGACGCAACTCCCGCCGACGAGGGGACCGTCGCCCAGATCAATTCCTCCGACGGCGGCGTACCGAAGCGCCCCGTCGACCACGCAATCGTCGATCGACGCGGCGTGGTCGGCGACAGCCAGAACGCTCGGCAACATCACGGCCGACCCTGGCAGGCGTTGTGTCTCTGGTCGGCGGAAGTGATTGCTGATCTCCAAGCCGAAGGCCACCCAATCGGCCACGGTTCGGCCGGCGAGAACCTGACCCTCCAAGGCCTCGAATGGTCGCGGCTGCGAGCGGGCACAGTGCTCGAGATCGGTTCCGTGCGTTGTCAGCTCAGCGCGGCGGCCATCCCCTGCGCCAAGAACGCCCAGTGGTTCAGCGATCGCGATTTCAACCGCATCCACCACACTCGCCACCCGGAACGAACCCGTTGGCACGCCTCGGTTCTCTCCCCTGGCGAGATCCGGCGCGGCGACGCGGCACGGGTCGTTCGCTAGCCGCAGGCTGTCTGCCGGGACCAAAGCCTCTTGGACCGTGGGCGCCACACTCCGTAGCGACAGCCCTATGCGACACAGGCAACCTCGGATTTCAACGACCCTCCTGCTGGTGGCGGCGCTCGTCGGAACGGTGCTCATTGGTCGCAGCGATGCGGTGGCTGCAAGCCCGAGCGGCGATGCCGGCACGCTCGCCGGCGGCAACAACTTCACCTGTGCGATCACAAGTGCGAACACGGTCAAGTGCTGGGGATCCAACACCCACGGTCAACTCGGCGATGGCACGACCACCCCGAGCTTCACGGCCCTAACCGTTCCCGGTTTGACCGACGTCGTAGAGATCAGCGGCGGGTGGCAGCACATGTGTGCGCTCACCGGCAGTGGCGGTGTGAAGTGCTGGGGTCTCAACGCCGCAGGCCAGGTCGGCAACGGCACCATCGTTTCGCCGCAGCCGACACCGGTCGACGTGGTGGGCTTGTCGTCAGGAGTGCAAGCCATCTCTACCGGGGCCTTCCACGGATGTGCCCTTCTCGACAGCGGCGGAGTGCAGTGTTGGGGCGACAACCCGAGTGGAGCGCTGGGCAACGGCACCACGGTCGACAGCCCGACGCCTGTCGATGTCACCGGTCTTGCGTCCGGCGTCGCCGCCATCGGTGCCGGCGATGCCATCTCCTGTGCCGTTCTCGACACCACGGCATTGAAGTGCTGGGGCGACAACCAGAACGGCGGGATCGGCGACGGCACGACCACCAACCGGCTCACCCCCACCGACGTGGTCGGGCTCGGGTCCGGCGTGGCCTCGGTGTCGGCCGAGTCGACCTACCCGTTGGGTTCACGCACGTGTGCGGTCACCACCACTGGGGCAGCCAAGTGCTGGGGCGTCAACAACCAAGGCCAACTCGGCGACGGCACCACGACCCACAGAACAACCCCGGTCGATGTTGTCGGGCTCGGCTCTGGAGTCGCAGCGCTCACCACGGGCAGCTCGCAAACCTGCGCTCGCCTCCCGAGTGGAGCGGCGAA
>CALKOE010000046.1 GCA_938091985.1 uncultured Acidimicrobiales bacterium
CGTCGCCCCCGCAGGACGCCGCGACGAAGACCAGGGCGAGAAGGGCGGCGGTGATTCGGGGGAAGGTCATGAGTGTTGCTCCGCAAAACGGTATCCGCGACGAGCGAGTCGGCTGTGGTCCGCGTGGGAACCCGGTCAGTGCGTGTGATCTTCCAACGACGGTGGCCGGTCGAACGTTCCCGAAAACGAACACTGCCGGCGCGGTGTCGCTGCGATGAAGGTCCGGGGCTCGCATAAGCCGTTGCCCGGGACCGGGGGATACATCGATTGCGACACCACGCCGGCGTCTCCGGCCGCGTGGGGGAATGTTGTGGGGGAGCTGCGCGGCGCCCGTGAGATCAGGCCGTCAGTCGCTGCGCCTGATCCATGAGGTGGGCCGGAACGGGGATGACCGGCATCTGGTCCTCGGGTCGGGCCACCTTGGGCGGCCGGCCCCGCCGACGCTTGACCGCAAGCATCTTGCCGTTCATGAAGAGCTGTCCGCCCCAGACACCCCACGGCTCACGCCGATCCAGGGCCCCCTCGAGGCACTGTGCGAGCACCGGGCACTCAGCGCAGACGCGCTTTGCGGCGGCGATCTCGCCAATGTCCTCACTGAAGAAGAGGTCGGCGGCATCGACGACCGAACGGCACGCAGCCCGGTCCTCCCAGGTGGTGTCGTCCTCCCAAGTGATGGTGGTGGTGTGGATCTCTTCGGTACGCATGTTGATCTGCTCGCTGGTGAGCTTGTTGGCGGTGGGCTGGTTGGCGGTGAGCTGAGTGTCGACGAGGGGTCCCATGACCTCGTCTCCTTCCCTGGTGGGTGTTGCTTTGTGTCGGTTGGTGTCGGTGTTGCGGTATTCGTCAGTCGTCGTGTCGTGGTTCGTGCCCGAAAAGCAGAAAAGCCGCCGGATTTTCCGGCGGCCTCAGTGCTTCTCTCCCTTTTGTGGGTGACATTGATGTCACCCGGGAGGAGCTCCGGACCGCTGGTAGCCATACGGCTTCGTGGCAAATTCCCACGTCGTCGAGATGGACAGAGCCGAACGCACGTCAACACGCGCATGAGCGGCGGCGGCGTTGAGGCCGTTCTGATGCTCATTGCACATGAAGGTGTTCATGTCGACTCCTGGTCGCGGCCGGTCCATCCGGCAGGTGCCACGGTCGCGGACTCTTTGGCGTCCGTCAACTGAATTAATTCGGTTTTCTCGAATTTCCGCCCCGATGGGCCGTATACGGTGCCAAACATGGCCGAACCCGGTGCCGCCGAGATCACCCCTCGCCCGAGGTCCGGAAGGGTCTTCGAGTCCAGCCGTCGGGTCCGGCTCGCCGATGTCGATCCGACCAGTCGGTGTCGTCTCGATGCGCTCGTTCGACATCTCCAAGACGTCGCCCGAGATGATTCGGCCGACTCCAACCTGTCCAATCCGATGAACTGGGTTGTCCGCCGCACGATGCTCGAGATCCGTCAGCCCCCGGCGTTCGAAGAGTGGCTCGACATCGCCACTTGGTGCAGCGGCTATGGCGGACGGTGGGCAGAACGCCGCACCGAACTGCGGGGCGATCGGGGTGCGCATGTGGAGGGGTGCACCGTGTGGGTCTTCGTCGACGGTGAAACCGGACGGCCGGCGAAACTTCCTCCGGACTTCTTCGACATCTGGGGAGAGACGGCCGGCGACCGCCAGATCTCAGCCCGCACGACCCTGCCGTCGAAATGGCCGACCGACGTCCACGACGACGAGTGGCCGGTGCGGTTTGCCGACCTCGATGTGCTCGGTCATGTGAACAATGCCGCCCAGTGGATGGCGGTTGAGGAAGCCCTCGAACTCTCAGGCCAATCGAAGTTCCCGGTCCGCGCTGAACTCGAACACGGACCCGGGGTAGAGCCCGACACGGATGTCCGGCTGCGATGGCAGGCGGTCGACGGCGGGATCGACTCGTGGCTGACGACCGACGGCGTGGCCGGCAGCGTGGCTCGAGTGCGCCCCCTGGGAAGTGAAACAGGTTCGACCGGGAATGCTCGGGGGGACGAGTGAGAAAGGCGATCTCGGCGCCCAGCGCCACAGCAGTCGGGCCCTACAGCCATGCGGTGGAGTCCGGCGGCGACGTCTACTGCTCCGGTCAGACGCCGCTCGACCCGTCGACCGGCGCACTTGTCGTCGGAGGAATCGAAGCCCAGACACACCAGTGTCTCGACAACCTCTTCGCGGTGCTCGCCGCGGCCGGCCTGGGGCCGGACCATGTCGTGAAGGTCAATGTCTTCCTCACCGACATGGGGGCGTTTGTCGAGATGAACGCGGCATATGCCTCCCGCTTCTCGGAGCCCTATCCGGCGCGAACAACAATCGGCGTGGCCTCGTTGCCGCTCGGCGCCGATGTCGAGATCGAACTCGTCGCCCGGGGCGCCTAGCTGGTTGCGAGGTTGAAGCGCAGCAAACCTTCGTCATCGCGACGCGCTGATGCTTCGCCCGTGATGCGGAGGTGTTCGAGATGTGCGTAGGTCTCGCTTGCGGCCATTTCGCCCCACGAACGTTCCTTGAAGAGCACCTTCATCCACGCTTTGACGGGGGCATCGGCATTGTCGATGCTTGCATCGCGCAGGAGTTGGAGCCGGTCGTCGTGGTGCTCACGAATGTGTGAGCACCGCCCTGACAGGTCCTCGAACGGGTGTCCGTGGGCGGGGAGCGCACACGTGAGTCCTTCCAGCGCTGCGACCTTCTCGAGCGAGCGGAAGAACGTGGCG
>CALKOE010000047.1 GCA_938091985.1 uncultured Acidimicrobiales bacterium
CCAGACTCAGGGGATCGGCGCCTCGGCCGGAGGCTCTCCGGCTGCGTCGAACGCCTCCTCCACATCGGAGTAGGTCAGCCGGCCGCGGGTACGGCGAGAGTCGAGGTCTGACTGACGAAGCCGGGCGGTGTGGCGGAAGAACCGAATGGCGATCAGTGTCCAGAGGTAGAAGCCACCGATGACCTTCATGATCGCCCCGGCGAGCTGTTGGTCGTCGGTTGGGTTGATACCCCACACGTTGGTGTCGTTGTCGTAGGCGTCGTAGACGACACCTTCGGCGAACGTGAGCCACCCGGCCGGCACCGTGGGCACGATCGACATCAAGAAGAGATACACCAGCTTTCCGGGCTCGCTGAGGTGCACTTCCTTCAGCGGACCCAACACGGGGAACCACATCAGAAGCGCTGAGAAGAACACGCCGAGATGGATCAGGTAGTGGAACGAACCGTTCTCGGCGCTCGTGTTCACCACGGCGGCCCAGTGGGTGAGGATCTGGAAGACGTTGAAGATCACACCGGCGACAACCGGCTTGGTGAGGACCCGCAACACCTTCGAGGTGGCGCCGCCGTCGAGGACGAGCAGGCGGGCCAGCCATTCGGGCATGGCGAGCAACAGCAGCGGCGGCACCATGAACGCGATGAGCAGGTGCTGCAGCATGTGGACCGAGTAGAGGTATTCCTCGGCAATGTCGTGGATCGGGTAGTCGGCAGCGATCCACAGCAGAACCACGCCTGCGGCAAAGAACCGCTTCTGTGACGTGGTGACAATCGTTTGGCCCGCCGGAACCACGAGAGGACCGATCGAACGGGTCGCGTAGTAGCCGAGGGCGACGATGCCGCCGATCAACAGCCAAACCTCAGGGTGGGCCTGGAAGGCCCAGACGTTCACGGCGAAGAGACTCGCCGTCATGACATCAGGCCCAGAACTCGAATGCCGAAAGGAAGATGCAGTACACCGCGGTGGCAAGGACGAGTCCAGCGACGAACATGCGACCGAAGATCGGGTTGTCGAAGCGCAGATGCATGAACCACGTGGCCACGAGATAGAACTTCACGACCATCAAGAACATGAGGGTCGCGATGGTGACCGAGTTGTTCTCGAAGAACGGCAGCGCGGATTCGAAGTACGTGAGCACTTCGATCCCGGTGAAGAGCGCCAGGATCAGCGCGATCTTGATGTAGACCCAGTCTGATGGGTGCTCGTGGGCGCCGTGGTCCTCGTCGTGCTCGAGGTGAGTTTCGGTGACGGTGTCAGTCATGTCGGTCCCTCTCAGTCGACTGGGATCAGGTAGATGACGGTGAAGATGAAGATCCACACCACATCCACGAAGTGCCAGTAGAGGCCGACGATCTCGACCGTTTCGGTGTGTTTGGGCGTCAACTTGCCCTGTTTCGACGCAACGTAGAGCGACATCAGCATCAAGATGCCGAGGCTCACGTGGACGCCGTGGAAGCCGGTCAGCGTGAAGAACGCCGAGCTTGCCGGGTTGTGGGTGAAGCCCACGCCCTCACGGATGAAGCCGGTGAACTCATAGACCTGACCGCCGATGAAGACACTGCCGAGCATGGCTGTTGAGAGCAACCAGGCCCTCGTGGCGGCGTTGTCGCCTCGGGTGAGCGCCGACAGCGCCAGCACCATGGTGAGCGAGCTCATCAGGAGCACGAACGAACTCACCGAGGTGAACGGAATGTCGAAGATGTCGGTGGGGATCGCCGTGTTGTCCGGTCCCGGACCGCGACGCGTCTTGTAGAGCAGATACGTCGAGATCAGACCGCCGAAGAGCAGACACTCAGAGCCCAGGAACGTCCACATCGCCAACTTGGTGTTGGAGATGCCGGTGGACGTCGCATGGTGCTCGTCGTGGTCATCGTGGGTGTCGGGGCTGTCGATCGTTGCGGTTGCCATGATCACTCGCCTCCTTCGGCGCCGGAAGTGACGGCTTCGGGCTCAGCGGCGTCGTCGTCGCCACCGTCGTCGTCATCGTGGTGGTCGTCGTGGCCGTGGTCGGCATCGGGATCGTCGACAGGCTCGAGAGCCCACGAGTAGAGCGCGAGACCGGTGAGTGCGCCTCCGAGGACGCAGAGCCACAGGTTGAAGATCAAGCCGTAGCCGATGAGGGGCAGGCCGAGCGCCAACACCAGTGGCCAGAACGACGGAGCCGGAAGGTGAACACCCTCGGCCGAACCGTCTTGGGCCACTTCCTCGATTGTGGCGATGCGCACGACACGCTTGTTCTCGTCGTAGCCGTACTTGCGATGCCACCACTCGTCTTCGCTCTCGACCAGGGGGACCTCGTCGAAGTTGTGCTCCGGGGTCGGCGACGGGATCATCCACTCGAGCGAGCGGGCGTCCCACGGGTCGGGACCCGGTGCCGGCAGGTTCGGCGCATCTCGGCGTGAACGCCACACGTTGTAGAAGAAGACCAGCACCGACAGGGCGATGATGAAGGCGCCGATCGTGGCGACCATGTTCCACAGCTCGAAGCCGAAGCCCGGTGAGTAGGTGTCGATTCGGCGGCTCATGCCTTGCAAGCCGAGCACGTGCATCGGGCCGAACGTGAGGTTGAAGCCGATGAGCATGATCCAGAAGTGGACCTTGCCCCAGGTCTCGTTGAGCATGTGGCCGAAGATCTTCGGCCACCAGAAGTAGAGGCCGCCCATGAGACCGAGCACGCCGCCACCGAAGATCACATAGTGGAAGTGCGCCACGATGTAGTAGGTGTCGGTCTGCTGGGTGTCGGCCGGAGCCAGAGCGTGGGTGACGCCGGAGAGGCCACCGATGGTGAACATGGCGACGGCGCCCACGGCAAAGAGCATGGGTGTCGAGAAGAGCAGCTTTCCGCCCCACATCGTGGCGAGCCAGTTGAGGATCTTCACACCGGTCGGCACGGCGATGAACATCGTGGACAGCGAGAACGCCGCCACGGAGAACGGGCCGATGCCGGAGACGAACATGTGGTGGGCCCACACGCCCCAGCCCATGAAGCCGATGGCGATGCCCGAGAACACCATGAACGAGTAGCCGAAGATGGGCTTGCGGCTGAACGTCGGGATGATCTCCGAGATGATGCCGAAGCTCGGCAAGATGATGATGTACACCTCAGGGTGTCCGAAGATCCAAAACAAGTGCTGCCACAGAAGTGGATCACCGCCGGTCGCCGGATTGAAGAACTGCGCATCGAACAGCCGGTCGAACATCAGCAGGAAGAGCGCCACCGTGATGACGGGCAGGGCGAACAGCAGCAGGAACTGGGTGACCAGCAGCATCCAGGTGAGGATGGGCATGCGGAACAAGCTCATGCCGGGCGCACGCATGTTGAGCACCGTCACGATCAGGTTGACCGCACCGAGCAGCGAAGCGATACCGGCGATCTGCAGACCGATGGCGTAGAAGTCGACGCCGTGGCTCGGGGAGAACGCAAGACCGCTGTTGGGCGAGTAGCAGAACCAACCACAGTCGGCGCCGCCGCCGCCCACGATCCATGAGCTGTTGAGGAAGATCGCGCCTGAGATCCAGATCCAGAACGACAGGGCGTTGAGACGAGGGAACGCCACGTCTCGCGCGCCGATCTGGAGCGGAATCAGGTAGTTCGCGAAGGCCGCAGCCAGCGGCATGATGAACAGGAACACCATGGTGACGCCGTGCATCGTGAAGACCTGGTTGTAGACCTCGGCCGACAGCAGCTGCCCCTCGGGGGCTGCGAGCTGCCAACGGATCAGCAGGGCCTCGATGCCGCCCACGACGAAGAAGAACATCGCCGAAACGCCATACATGATGCCGATCTTCTTGTGATCGACGGTGCTCAACCAGTCACGCCAGCCGTTGCCACCCTGGGGTCGCGTGAGACCACCGAGCGGACGCTCGGCGGTGGCGGCTTCGCCCGATGTCAGGGCGAGGGGTTCTTCGATGATCGCCATCTCACTCCACCTCCGTGGCCGCAATGCGCTCATCTGTCGGGCGGGGGCCCAACGTCTCGAGGAATGCGATCACGTCATTGATCTGTCGTTCGGTCAGGTTGCGGTCCGGCATGCCTCTGGGCAGCTCACCGTCGGCGAGATTGTCGGCGAAGTTCGCCTTGATCGCGTCGGGATCTCGGATCCAGGCGGCGAGGTCGTCGCGGTTGAGCGAGCCGTCCTCGTCGTTGTAGAGGTTGAGGATGCCGCCGGCGAAGGTGGTGTTGTTCGCCAGGTGGGTCAGGTTCGGGGCGGAGCCGGAGACGACTTCCGCGCCGTCGTAGTCGAGATCGTTGAGGCCATCGACCAGGTGGCACGAGGCGCACTGGGTGACGAACACATCGAGACCACGAAGCGCCGCACTCGCGTCGTCGGGCACCGAACCGGCGCCGGCTTCGCGATAGGAGTCGACATAGGGCTGCAGTTCAGCGTCGAACGTGGCCGGCGACATCTGCATGTCGATCCAGTCCTGGAAGTCGGCCTCGGTCATCGCGATGGTCTGCATGCGCATCCGGCTGTGGGAAAGGCCGCAGAACTCGGTGCACTGGCCGAAGTAGACGCCGGGATCATCGGCTTCGATCTTCCACGGGGAGAATCGGCCCGGCACTGCATCACGCTTGCCGTTGAGGCGCGGAATCCAGTGGGAGTGGATGACATCTCGCGAGGTGATGATCAGATCGACCTCGACGCCGGTCGGAATGGCGAACTGGCCAGACGCGACGATGTCAGCCGGGGGCAGGTTGCTCGGGTCGTCGAGCATCGACGCGTCGAGATCGCCGGCATCGAGGTAGTAGCGGTATTCCCACCACCACTGCTGACCCACGACCACGATGGTCGGGTCCCAGACGCGTGTCTCGCCGTCGACCTGGATCTCAACGGCGGCGGCTTCGTCGCGGTTGATCGAGACGTGGACGATGATCGTGAAGACCGCAACGATGGCCAAGACGACAGCAGGCACGATCGTCCAGGTGATCTCGAGGGCATTGTTGTGGGAGATCTGCTCGGGGAACTCCTCGTCGCCCTCGTAGGAGCTGACCCGGTTCTTCACCGCGAGCCAGAGCACGGCACCACAGACGGCCACCAGCACGACGCCGGCGATGATGAACACCCAAAAGGCGAGGTCGTAGATCTCGTCGGCCGTGCCGCTCTCGGGCTTCAGCGTGTCGAGCTCAGCGTCGCCGGCACAGCCCGCGAGCACGAGACCGAGCATGGCGACCACGCCTGCGCCGGGAAGCCGGCGCCGGAACTTGAACATGTCACTCACCGTCTGTGTCTCCGTCAGTGTGTTCGGCGTCTTCATCACCGTCGTCTGAATGCGATTCGTCGTCGCCATGATCCTCGTCTGCTTCGTCATGGGTTTCCGAACCGTGGGTTTCGTGGGGTTCGAACTCGCGCTCGCCCTCGACTACCGCCCAGACACCGCCGCCGAGCACGGCGACAGCGACCACCAGGCTGAGCCCGGCGACCACATGACGGTTGAACTTGAAGGCATCAGTGGCCGCAAGGACGCCAATGCCGAGAATCACCACGGCAACCACGCCGGCCACGATGACCGCGCCGAGCTTCGAGCTGCTCAGCAGGATGCGCGAGATGGCCAGCACGCCGAGACCGACCACGACCGCACCAGCGGCGGGGATCTCGATGGGAGCCATGATTCGATTGCGCAAGGCCCGGTTGGCTACGGGGTCGCCCGTGGCTCGGTCGGCCCATGCATCCATGGTCCATGACACGGCGACAATCGCGACGATGACGAGCCCGGTGACGAAGACCGCAGTGTTGAGCACCAGGCCCACGGCCATGGTGCCGACACCGAAGGCGGCCACGATGGGCCAGTGGCTGCCGGTGACCGGCTGCGTCGGGGCAATGTCGTCGACACCCATGTAGTCGGCCTGATCGGCCGGGTCGGCGTCGCGGAAGAAGATCAGCGTGAGTGCCGTACCCATCGCGGTGACTCCGAGGCCGACGAGGAGGCCGTAGCCGACGTGTTCGCCGACCCCGCCCTTCCAGCCCAGCGAGACGGGGCCCATGTGGTTGCCACCTGAGGTGTAGCCGTAGAGGACACCGGCGGTCGCCAAAGCGACACCGATGCCGAAGAAGAACTTGAAGCCCGTTGTGAACATCTGATCCCTACTTCGTGACGAAGATGACGTACCAGGCGATCGCATACATGGCGACGACTGTGTTCCAGTAAAAAGCGGCTGCAGCGACCGAGTCGGCCTTGCGTGGCCCGAATTGTCCGATGAAGGCCCGCACGAAGGTGAGGGCGATGAATCCGACGGCGACGATCATGAAGGCGACGAACGTGCCGAGCACGACGAAGAACATGAACTGGCCGTTGGTCTCGGCCAGCGAGAACCCGGTGTCGTTCATGATGAACCAGAGTTGGTTGAACACCGATGCCCCGAAGAGACCCGACAACGCGAGGGCAACGAGGGCGTTGGTGCGATCGTTGTTGTTGATCGCCTGCACGGCCCACTGCACGGTGAAGATCGACAGGATCAGTGTGGAGAAGATGAACCCGGACGGGCCGAGCTCGATCGTGCCGTCGGGGAACCACTCGGCGCCGGCGGAGCGAGCCGATGCGCGTTCGCTGACGTAGACGAGGACGACACCCAGGAAGGCCATGAAGGCCGCACCTGAGCCGAACATCGTGCCGACGAGAACCGTGCGGGGACGGGTGATCTCAGCAGACGGGAGTGCGGTGGTTGTGGTGGTCATCTACGACTCCTCCCCCTCGTCAGCGGCTTCATCGGGCGAAATGTCGAGAAGCGGCGACTCAGAAGTGACAAGGGCAGGCGGCTCGGCGAAGTTGCCGGCGGGCGGTGGGGTGGCCGTCGCCCACTCGAGCGTGTGACCACTCCAGGGGTCGTCGGCACCGGTTTCACCCGAGCGCATCGCCTTCGCGAGCGAGGCAAGAAGGCCGAGGGCACCCAGTGCGATCAGCGCCATGCCGAGCAGCGAAACAAGGTTGAGCACATCGGCGGCGTCTTCGGTCGGAGCGACCAGCGGGTTGTTGGCGGTGAGGAAGAAGCCGTTGATGAACTGGGCTCCACCGAGAAGGACCGCACCGAGCACGATCTCGGCCACGACCATGCGCCCCAACATCGGCGACAGTTCGTGGCCACCGATCTTCGGTGCCCAGAACCAGAGACCGGCGATTGCCGAGGCGATCGCAGCGAAGAGCACGAGGTTCATCACGCCGGCGACGGAGACGCGATCGCCGAGGTCGAGCGGCTGAATGACCCGGGCAACGCCAGCCGCAGTGCCGGCCAGGAGCAAAACGCCACCGCCGAGTGCGCCCAGCAGATGGGCGGGAGGCAAGCCGGCGACACGATCACGGCCACGGAACACCGAGTCGGCGGCGCCGCCGATCGCCCCGAGAACCGGGAAGATCGCAGCGATACCGAAGGCGATGTAGACAAACTTCTCGTCGTAGCGGACCAACGCATCGTTGGTTTCCTGGAAGTAGGGCTGCGCCCAGGCACCGACGGACAGCAGGCCGAAGAATCCGATGAGGCCGAGTGACAGCCCGTGACGAGCGCCGCGCACGCCGGCGGCGACCGGAACGATCGAGCCGAGAATGCCGAGAACCGGAATGGCGAAGGCGTAGACCTGCGGCTGCTCGACAATCCAGGCGATCTGGCCGTAGATGCTGAGGTCGCCACTGAGGCCGCCACCAAAGGTGCCTGGCCCATTGTGGAGATCGACATACGCCACGAGAAGGTTCGCGAGCAGCACCGGAAGCGTGAGCATCCAGACGGCGCAGGCGACAAGCATCGACCAGGCGAAGAGCGGAGTGCGAAGCAGCGTCATGCCCTTGACCCGCATGGAGATCACCGTGGTGGCGATGCACAGAGAGGCGAGCAAGAGCGACAGGACGACCATGCCCATACCGACAAGGGTGAGGGCAACGGCGTCGCGCTCATCTCCGCTGGCCCGGTCGACCGCACCCCACCCACCGTTGGCGAGGACTGCGGCGATCATGATGCCGGCACCGATGAGGAAGCCCCATACGGCGGACAGCGCGGCACGAGGGAACGCGATGTTGGTCGAACCGACCTGCATCGGCACGACGATTGTGGCCAGACCGATGAACAACGGCGCGGCGACGAGGAGCACGAGAGCGATGCGATAGAGCGCCCAGATCTGGAAGTAGGCGTTGTCGCCGCCGAAGATGTCGGTCGAGTCGGCATCGAGACGCTCGATCCCGAGCAGCACGCCGAGCACGAGGGCGCCGACGAGCAAGAGCACGCCTGATTGCAGCCAGATTCGGCCGATGCGCTTGTGATCCGTGGTGGTCAGGGACTCATAGAGCCCAGCCACCGCAGGAGAAGGGGCCGCCGAAGCAGTTTCGGTCGCCGGCGGTGAGTCGGTCATCGTCATAGTGGCAGTGATCCTCCGACAGCAGCACCGGACAGCGGTGGTGCAGCTGTTGCTTCGTTCGTGGGCGCACCACTGGCTTCGCCGCGCAGCACGCGACGACACCGGAGGTGCAGTACCGAGAGGGGAGCCTACAGCGCTGCGCGCACCTGGTTGTAAACCGGGCGGCAAGGGATTTTCGACGGATTTTCGCCGCCGGGGCCCCTAGAAGCCGTTGCGAACTATCTCGTCGGCCGCCATAGAGCCAAAGAGCAGCGTGAGGTACGTGATCGACCAGCCGAACAAGCGCATGGCCAAAGCCGGCTCAGGACGGCGAAACACCTGCACCGCGAGGCCGGTAAACACCACTCCGAGCACGATCGCCGAGAGGTAGTAGGTGAGGCCCATGTCGGCGACGGGACCGAACACGAGCGTCAGAGCGACCAGAAGGACGGTGTAGATGAGGATGCGAGACGCCGTGGTGCGCAGCGACGCAACGGCGGGCAACATCGGCACGTCGGCGGCCTGGTAGTCGTCCTTGTAGCGAATGGCCAGCGCCCAGAAGTGCGGCGGCGTCCAGTAGAAGATGATTGCGAACAGCACGACCGGCGGCCAGTCGAGTTCGTTGGTGACCGACGACCAGCCGACGAGGACGGGGACGGCGCCCGCAGCACCACCGATGACGATGTTGCTCGTCGAGGTGCGCTTCAACCACAGCGTGTAGACGAACACGTAGAACAACGTGGCCGATACCGCGAGCACTGCCGACAGCAGGTTGACGAAGCCCCACAGGAAGGCGAACGCTGCGATCTCGACCGCGAACGCGAACACCAGCGCTTCTCTCGGCGCTACCTCGCCGGTGACCAGGGGGCGTCCCTTGGTCCGTTCCATCAGCCGATCGATGTCGCGATCGATGTACATGTTGAAGGCGTTGGCGCCGCCGGCGGCGAGGGTGCCGCCGAAAACTGTTGCCACGATGAGCCAGAGGCTGGGCACGCCGCCCTCGGCCACAACCATCGTCGGCACGGTGGTGATCAGGAGAAGCTCGATGATCCGCGGCTTCGTCAGCGCGATGAAAGCGAGCGTTCTCGATCGCTGTCGAGTGGGGGCGGGGGCGGTCACAAGACGAAAGGCTAACGGCCGACAGGGCATCACCGCCCAACGGGGCCGTACGCTTTGGTCGTGAGTCCGGCCCGTTACGTCTCCTTGACCCGCGCTGCGCTGTGGTCACTCACGATCATCGTGATCTCCGGCGGCGCCGTGCGACTGACCGGATCCGGGCTCGGATGTTCGGACTGGCCGAACTGCGAGCAGGACCAGCTCGTGTCCGACTTCGAGTATCACGGCATGATCGAGTTCGGAAACCGCATGTTCACCGGCGTGGTCACGATCGCGGTGGTCGCCGCGGTGCTCGGCTCACTTCGACGCACTCCCCGTCGCGCCGACCTGATCCGGTTGTCGTGGGGCCTGGTGGCCGGGGTCGTCGCCCAGATCATTCTCGGCGGTCTGCTCGTGAAGACGGAGCTCGACCCACGGTTCACAATGGGGCACTTCCTCCTCTCGATGGTGCTGTTGTGGAACGCAACCGTGCTCATGCACCGAGCCGGAATCGGCGATGGACCGTTCTTCAGCGGCGGATGGGCCGACGACCACGACCGGGGCGAAGACGACAAGCACTTCATGCGACGACTCACCCGCGGCGTCATGGCCGCCGGTGCAATCGTGTTGGTGATCGGCACGATCGTGACCGGATCAGGACCCCACTCGGGCAGCGACGAGGCCGAAGTGGCCGAGCGTTTGCCGTTCCTCGTTCGCGATGTGACCCGTATTCACAGCATCACCGCGATCGCGCTGCTCCTCGGTGTTGCGTTCGTCGGGTTCGAGGCCCATCGACGGAACCTGACCAACGTCCGCCGCTCGGCGCTGACGGTGCTCGGGCTCGTCGTCGCCCAGGGCGTGGTCGGCTACTGGCAGTACTTCGCCGGTGTGCCCGTGCTGCTCGTGGCGGTCCACATCACGCTCGCGTCGATCACCTGGATCCACATCGTTCGGTTGGATCTCGAGGCGACGCTCATCAATGCCCCGGCCGACGTCAGGCTCGTGGCGCCATGACCGCACCTGTGATCGTCGAGAACCGGGAGACCGAGTCCGTCGACGATCTGTCGCGACCATGGAAGGTGATCGTGTGGGATGACCCGATCAACCTCATGTCGTATGTCGCATTTGTCTTCCGCAAGCTGTTCGGCTTCTCCGAGGAGAAGGCCCACCGGTTGATGATGGAGGTCCACCAGGACGGCAAGGCGGTCGTGTCGTCGGGTCCGCAGGAGAAGGCGGAGATGGACGTGTTTCGTCTCCACGAACACGGCCTCTGGGCGACCATGGAGCACGACTCGTGAGTGCGACCAACAATGGGGAGCACGACTCGTGAGTCATCCGTCGTGGCCGTTCTTGCCGACCGAGGTCGGCGTGGAGGTGAACCTTCAGGAGCACGAGCAGGAAGTTCTCGAGAATCTGATCGTCGATCTCCGCCATCTCCTGATGGCCGACGCACACGACGCACTCCGTCGGCTGAAGCCACCGGCGCACCCCGACAATGAGGAGGCCGAAGCGGCCTACCGGGAGCTCGTCGACGACGACATGTTGCGGTCTCGGCTCGACCTTCTCGACGTGATCGATCACGGCATGAACGGCGCCACTCTCGATGAGGAAGGCGTCGGCGCCTGGATGCAGGGGCTCAACATGATCCGGCTCGTCCTCGGCGAACGGCTCGAACTCGACGGCGCCGACCTGCAATCCCACGAACTCCCGGAGGGGCCAGCAACGTTCCTCTACGAGTGGACGGGTGAGCTGCTGGAATTCCTCGTGCGAGCTGCGTCGGGTTGAACGCTTAGGCCCGCAACTCCCACGTGGTGGACGCGGCGGCTTCGGCGAGCTGAAGCTCGAGCTCCCGGCAACGCGCGATCGGCAAGTCCGGAATGACCACGTGGTTGCTCGGTCCCACGCCAGCTGTGCTGATGATCAGATGAGCGAGCCCGAGCCGCCGTTGGAACAGAGATGCGCGGGTCGACACCGATTGGATGTTGCCCAGCGGAACCTGCGTGAGGTGATGTTCGAGCACGCCGCGTCGCACGACGAGACGACGCTGGTCGACGGAGATTCCCAGCTGCCGGTGGCGCTCACGCGCGAACCACACCGCAACGGGCCACCACACCAGGGTGGGCGCGAGAACGGCCAGCGGATGAACGAGCCAGAGCACGACCGACGCAGGGAGAAGTACGAGGAGATAGATGACCGCCGCTCGCACCAGCTGACGCCGGATGGTGAGCACGCTCACTGGCTCGAGCTCGACCGCGAACGCCGGATCGACATCGACCGAACCCTGCACGATCCGGCCGACCTCGTCGGTCGACGCAGCCGGCGAGAGCTGAACGATCGGGCTGTTCTTCGTTGCAGCCTTCCCGGTCGCCGCGGAGAAGGCGATCTGGTGGAGGTTGAGTCGCCGCACGATCGGCCCGGAGCTGACCGTGAGGGTCTGGATTCGCTCGGGGCGAACTTCGACCTGACGGCGCGACAACAAGCCCGCCTCGACTCGCAGCGAACGGGGAGATCGCTCCAGACGGAAGCCACCGCTGACCAGGACCAAGTTGGTCGTGATGAAGATGGCGATGAGGACCAGCAGGCCGACACCGACACCGGCCGCCACGAGCGCGCCGAAGACACCGACGCCCAGCGCGACCACTACGACGGCCGCGAACGCGACCGCACCCAGCAGTATCAGGCCCGGCGCTATCGCAGCGAGGCTGTAGACGATCAGCGAGTTCGTGGGAGTCGTGTGGAGCAGCGCGGCCGGGGGGTCGGGCGGCGGCGCAAGCGAACTGGCGCCGAGCTCAGTGTCGACCTCGGCCGCCTCATGTTGGCGCGCAAGAGTCCGAAGCCGGCTGGTGAGCGCCGACGCATCGTCCTTGCCGAGGTAGCTGATCTCGATATCGCCGTCGGCTGATGCTTCGGCCACCTGGACCACCGCGAGGCCGACGATGCGAGCGAGGACCGGTTCCGCCACCGACACCTGCTGAATGCGGGCAAGCGGGATCGAGCGGGCCTGACGGTTCAGGATCCCGGACCGGTAGTGGACTGCTTCGTCGGTGATCGCATAGCCGGTCATGAACCAGCCCAGCGCACCGAACCCGATCGTGACGACGCCGGCAGCCACAGCCAACGTGTCGAACCCGAGCCCGCCACCGAACGCGAACACGAACAACAACGGGAATCCGTTGCCGGTGACGAACGACGCCACCAACACCAGAACGGTGAGCGGATGCGGCCGACGCCAGTCGAGTTCGCCGATCACCCCGCAAGCTCGCTTCTCAGTTGTTCCGCCGCTTCATTTTCGAGGTGCGGAATCGTGAGATTGGGAGTGTGGGTGCCCGCAGTGTGGATCACGATCGAGCTGAGCCCGAGCCAGCGATCGATCGGGCCGGTCTTGGTGGTGAGCGTCTGCACGCGAGTCCGAGGCACCACCTGAGTGGTTCGAATCAACACGCCACTGCGGCGCTCGATCCACCGGTGATCGATTCCCCATCGCCATCGGTCGAACGCGAGGTTGATGACCCAGAGCCGAAGCGCGAGGAACACCACAGCCACAGCGACAAGGGCGAGCGTCACTGCGAAGAGGTCGCCGAGGATTCCGACCACGAGTCCGGCAACGACGATCACAACGGCCTGGATGACCGCGACAACTCTCCACAACGTGCGGATCGCGCTGGGCATCGGATTGGTTGCGATCGGCTCCGCCGGTGCGGTCATCTTCCAAGTATCGACGAGGTGGTCACTGCGATCGTGTCACTCGGCGATCGGATACCAGAAGCCACCCGCGGTGCCCGGCCCCGTGTGCGCTGCGATCGACGGACCAACGCGGTAGCGAACGAGATCGACCTCGACGGCGCTGTCGCGCAATCGGGCCTCGATGCCCTCGGTGAAAACGATCGTCGCCGGATCCGCGAGCGACACCCCGGCACGAATCGGACGGCCGGCGGCCAGGAAGGGTTCGACCATCTGATCGCAGAGATCATCGACTGAGTGCCCGGTGGCCAAGACGTCGATCGCGCCGGCAACGCCGCCGAGCACCATCACTCCATCGTGGTCTTCGGCGAGGTGAGAGGCGAGACGCCCGCCCTTTCGAGCGAAGTCGAGCGCCTGGATGATGAACGTGGTCCCCACCGTTGTCGCGGTGGCTCTGGCTCGCTCGGCCGCCGCATCAGCCGAAGCCCCCGCCGCCAGGGCCGCGCCCGCCTCCCAGACGCAGCAGCTCACGCCGAACGACGCGGTGCCCGAATCCACGAGATGCACGGGCACATCAACGCAGTCCGCGGCGAGGCGAGCCGCATTGACCGTCCCGGAGTGTTCCGCCCCGACGTGGACAGAAACGATCTCGCTGGCGCCCTCGCGAACCGCCTGCTCGTACACGGCCGCGATTTCCCCCGGGCTCGGTTGCGAGGTGGTCACTTCAGGGCCAACACCATCCTTGAAGCGGCACCAGAATTCCTCGGCGTGGAGGTCGACCCCTTCTCGGTGATCGACTCCATCGACGGTGACCACCACAGGAACGACAGCAACATCGAGGCGAAGGGCAAGCTCCGGAGGAATCTGCGATGCCGAGTCGGTGACGAGTTTGATCACGCCGCCACTCCACGGTTGTAGTCATCCACCTTGTCGACCTCGGCGGCGAAGCGAATCGCGATCACGACCGAGCTGGCGAGCGCGGCCAGTGGCAACGCCGCCGTCGGTTCGACACCACCGGGATTGCGGAACCGGCGGCGCCACGACAGCGCGGCACAGCCCACCCACGTGGCGCTGGCCACCGTGGTCGCAACCCGGGTTCGCTGCTTGAAAAAGGGGAGAGCCGAGGTGCCGACCGCCACGCCAATGTCGATCGGGAGATACGAGGGAAACGTTGCCGCGACTTGGCCGATCGACGTGGCCACGCCCTTGCCGCCGCGCCGCCCGATGGGAAAACAGTGCCCGGCGACTGCCGCGGTTGCAGCGATGTTGGCCCCGGCCGGTCCGGCGAAGCGCTGCCCGACTCGAGCGGCGACCGCGCCCTTGCCGATGTCGACCGCGGAGACTGCGACGCCCCACTTCTTGCCGAGGACATGGCTCGCGTTCATGGCGCCTGGGTTCTGCGTGCCTTCACCGCTCACGTCGGGACCGCCAGCCGCCCGCGCCGCGAGATCGGCCGACGGCAGATTGCCGACCACGTAGCCGACCAACGCCGCCGCCACCCATCCCCGTCCGCTGCTCATCGGATCGACGGTAGCCACCGACCCGACACGGGGCGTTGAATCGGGGCCGGATGCATACGACGGAAACCTCGCCGGGGCTGGCGCTATTCCGGGTCACAGTCCAGTCGAGGGATTTCCTGCCGGGTCGGGGCGCTGACGCCCTATCCTGGTGTCTCGATCAGTTCGCTGATCAGGGCCCCGTTCGTCCAGTGGCCTAGGACGCTGGCCTTTCACGCCGGTAACACGGGTTCGAATCCCGTACGGGGTACTGCATGTCAGTACCAGGGTCCGCTCACCAGAGCGGACCCTTTCTCCGTTTTGGGACCGATCTCCGGGAAGCGGGGAGGACGACCAATTCCCCCGCCATGTGTTCGACGACGAGCGGAGTGTCGTAGATCTCGGAAAGCAGCTCTGCCTGCAAGACCTCGTCAGGCGAGCCGACCGCCACGAGCTTGCCGTGGTGGATCAACGCGAGTCGATCAGCGAATCGAGATGCTGTCGAGAGATCATGCATCGCGGCCACCACGCTCAGTTCCTCCTCGTGGCGGAGGCTGTCGACCAGCTCGAGCACCGCGTTCTGGTGGCCGAGATCCAACGCACTCGTGGGCTCGTCGAGCAAGAGGACCGGCGCGTCGTGGACGAGGGCGCGCGCCACCGCCACCCGCTGCTGCTCCCCTCCCGACAACTCGGTCATCCGCCGGGAAGCGAAGTCGTGGAGGCGGAGCCGCACCAGCACCAATCCCACGATCTCTCGGTCTGCGTTCGTCTCGTGCGCAAACCAACCGAGATGTGCGGTTCTACCCAGCAGCACGTATTCCGCGACGGTCATGCCTTCCGGCACCACCGGCGCCTGTGGGACGAACGCGACATCACTGCGGGTGATCGGCATGTCCGACGCCCGTGCGATCGTCCCGTCGAACCCATGGACCCCCGCAAGAGCACCGAGCAGGCTCGACTTGCCTGCCCCGTTCGGGCCGATGATCCCGAGCCATTCACCCGGAGCGACGTCGAGCGACACGGAGTCGACCGCGACTCTGGATCCGAATTTCACCGACACGTCACGGCAACGCAGAGCAACCGAACTCATGACGAAACGTCCTGTCCACGCCAGAGGATGAACGCGAAGAAGGGTGCGCCGACAAACGCTGTGATGACACCCACCGGCAGTTCGGACGGGGCCAGCACCGTTCTGGCTCCCACGTCGACGAACCCGAGAAAGGCGGCTCCGAAGAGCGCCGACAGCGGCACGATGGCGCGATAGCTGGTGCCGACGAGAAGTCGCACGATGTGAGGCACCACGAGCCCGACGAATGCGATGAGGCCGCTCACCGACACAGCCGCGGCCGTGAGCACCGATGCGGCGACGACCACGACGAGTCGAGCCCGGGCCGGATCGAGCCCGAGGCTTGCGGCTTCCGCGTCGCCGACCCGCAACACATCGAGGTGACGGCGGTGCACGAACAGGACGGATCCACAGACAGCGAAGTAGGGACCGAGAATCCAGATCTGATCCCAGCCACTCGTGTTGAGCTGACCGAAGAGCCACGACAACACTTCGCGGGCGCGAGTCTCGCTCAGCCGTTGCAGCGCGAACGTCTGCGAAGCGGAGAAGAGCGCAGCCATCGCGACGCCACCCAGCAGGAGGGTGGCCGGTGATGAACCCGGCCCACGGGCGATCACCGTCGACAACGTGACCGCCACCAGCGCACCGATGAAGGCGGCGGCTGGCACCGCGTCGAACGGGCCCCAGCCGACATCGATGTCGAATCCAAGGGCAAGAACCGCGCCGAGGCCGGCACCCGCCGACACCCCCAGCAAGTACGGGTCGGCGAGGGGGTTGCGAAACACACCCTGGTAGGCCGCGCCGGCCATCCCCAGGGATCCACCGACGAGCATCCCGAGCACCATCCGAGGGAGACGGATCTCGAAGAGGATGCTCTCCTGTCGATCGCTCAGGGTGCTGTCGACTCCGAGCAGCGGAATCCGGTCGAGAAACGCAGAGAGCACACCGCCCGTGGGAAGACCTGCCGCCCCCTGCGTGGCGCTCAAGATCGCGACCCCGAGAAGAGCGAGTGTGCCGACAACCACCGCGACCACGGGGAGGCGGAACGCTCGGCCGACTGCGAGGTCGGCGTTGCGTTCCGTCTCGCCCGAGGAAGCGGAGGCTGACGGGAACATCTACGAGGCCGAAACGGTGAGCGTGTTGAGCGCCTCCGCGACCGCGGTGATGAACTGCGGAAGCCGTGGTCCCCATCGCGACGCAATGTCGGTGTCGACCACGACCACGTCGCCGTTGGCGATCGCAGCGATCTCGCCCCAACCGGGCCGCGAGAGCACATCGTCGACCGTGTAGCCGGCCTGGTCAGTGATCACGATCAGTTGTGGGTCGGCCTCGATGATGTATTCCTCAGTGAGCTGGGGGAAGCCGCCCTGATCGGAATCTGCCTGATCCGCGATGTTGGTTGCGCCCATCTCGGCGTAGACCGCGCCCACGAAACCGAATGAGCTCGCGGAGTAGAAGGAGTCACCCAGCTCGTGGTAGATCCGTGCCGAAGATTCCGGCGCCGACGCAAGTGCTACTTCGATCTCGGCGCGCATCGTTGCGATCGCCGCAGCCGTCTCGTCGACGTGGCCAGTGGCGAGACCGAGCTCGGCCATCGTCGCATAGCCACTCTCGATGTCGACTGGCGCGGTGCTGACGAGCACCGGGATGTCGAGCGCCGTCAGGGCCGCCACAAG
>CALKOE010000048.1 GCA_938091985.1 uncultured Acidimicrobiales bacterium
GACGGCACCGGCCCCGCCCGCGCCGCTGAGGCGCCGCCGGCTGCGGCACCCGCGCCGCCCTCACCGGCTCCGGCACCCGTCTCAGCTCCGGCTGCTGTCGCCCCGGTCCCGGCCGTGAGTGGCCGCGATCAGATCGTGCCGTTGAACAACATCCGCACGCGCACCGCCGAACACATGGTGATGTCGAAGCAGACGTCGCCCCACGTGCTGACCGCGATGGAAGTCGACTACGAGCGGGTCGAGCATGTTCGTCGGGCGGTCAAGTCGGGCTGGAAGGCGGAAGAGGGCTTCAGCCTCACCTACCTGCCGTTCATCGCCCGGGCCGTGGTCGATGCGCTTCGCGAGTACCCCCATCTCAACGCGAGCTTCGGCGGCGATCACCTCGTCGTGCACGAAGAGGTGAATCTCGCGGTCGCCGTCGATCTCGATTTCGACGGACTGCTCGCTCCAGTGGTCAAGAGTGCCGACGGCAAGCGTCTTCGCCAGATCGCTCGGGACATCGTCGACGTGGCGGGCCGCGCCCGCACCAAGCAGCTGCGTCCCGACGACTTGTCGGGCGGCACCTTCACGCTCACCAACGCCGGCCAATACGGCACGATGATGCAGTTCCCGATCATCAACCAGCCGCAGGTGGCGATCCTCTCGACCGACGGCGTCAAGCGCAAGCCGGTCGTCGTCACCGACGAATACGGCAACGAGTCGATCGCGATCCACAGTGTGGGCGTATTGGCGATGGCATGGGATCACCGGGCGTTCGATGGGGCCTACGCGGCGGCCTTCATGCACCGCGTCAAGGAAATCATCGAGACGCGCGACTGGGACGCGGAGGTCCGCTGACCTCCGAGACCGCAGCCGATCGGGCCCTTCGGGTCCGGTGGCTCGGTCGGGTCGCGTACCACGACGGGCTCGCGCTGCAGCGCGCGCTTGCGAGCGATCACGACGATCACCTGCTCCTTCTCGAGCACCCACACACGATCACCACGAGCGCGCGAACGCCGGCCGCTCACCTGTTGCTCGATGAGGTTGAGATCGCGCGGCTGGGTGGGGAAGTGGTGGCCACCGATCGCGGCGGCGACATCACCTACCACGGCCCGGGCCAGCTGGTCGGCTATCCGATCCTGACGCTGCCGGAGCGACGCGGCGGTGGGATGGCCGACACTGCGGCCTATGTCGAGGGCCTCGAGGAGGTGCTGATCGATGTGCTCGGCGAACTGGGCGTGGAGGCCTCACGGGTCGAGCGATCCACGGGTGTGTGGGTCGATGCCGAGGGTCCGGCACCACGAAAGATCGCTGCCATCGGGGTGCGCATCACAAGAAGTCGAACCACCCACGGATTCGCCCTCAATGTCGAGCCGGAAATGGACTGGTTCGATCGCATCGTCCCCTGCGGCATCTCTGACAAGGGCGTGACCTCACTTGCTCGCGAGGGCATCGACGTCGCGATGGAGGAGGTTGTCGACCTCGTGGTGGCCGCAATGGCCGCGCGCTTCGCTCCCGCGCGTGAGATTGATCGAGCTGATGTCGCTTGGCGGGTGGCCCATCGAGATCTCGCGCCGTTCAGCCGCGGCGAAGGGGCAGGCACTCCGGTTGGTCGCGGCGGAGTCGGACACGGCGATGCCTCGTTCGACTCGCAGGCCGATGGCACGTCCGTGCGACTCTTGGGTCGTCTGGCGGAAGCTGGAGCGACCGAGCACGACCCGATCCGGCTGCGTGCCCGAAAGCCCGAATGGATGCGCGTTCCCCTCGACACCGGACCCGAGTATCGACGCATCAAAGCCACCATGCGTGAACTCGACCTCGTCACGGTGTGCGAAGAGGCAGGATGCCCCAACATCTCTGAGTGCTGGAATGACGGCACCGCCACCTTCATGGTCCTCGGTGAGCGCTGCACGCGGGCGTGTGGGTTCTGCTTGGTCGACACGACCAAACCGCTTGCGCCCGACAACGACGAGCCATCGCGGGTGGCCGAGGCGGTCGCTCGAATGGGGCTGCGTCACGCGGTGATCACCATGGTGGCGCGAGACGACCTTGCCGACGGCGGCGCCGCGGCGGTTGCGGCGACGGTCGCTGCAGTCCGATCCCGCAATCCCGACTGCCGGGTCGAGACGCTGATCTCCGACCTGCGCGGTGATGACGATGCCTTGGCGACGCTCTTTGCAGTTCGTCCCGATGTGCTCAACCACAACATCGAAACGGTCGCTCGCCTGCAGCGTGCGGTTCGGCCCTCGGCGAGTTATGCACGGTCCCTCGCGGTGCTGGCGAGGGCGAAAGCGACCGGGCTCACCACAAAGTCTTCGATCATCGTCGGGATGGGCGAGCTCAGCGAGGAAGTCGAGCAGACCCTTGTGGATCTTGCTGCGGTCGGCACCGACATCGTCACGATCGGTCAGTACTTGCGCCCGACCTCGCATCATCTTCCCGTCGCCCAGTGGTGGGAGCCCTCGCAGTTCGAAGCCTGGAAGCAGGCGGGAGAGGCCGCGGGTATCGGCCACGTCGAGTCGTCGCCGTTGACCCGTTCGTCGTATCACGCTCGCGATGCGGCCTCGGCGGTCAACGTTTCGAGCTGATCACACCAGTGTCGAAGCCGGCGAGGTGAAGGCCTCCATGAAATCGGGCGTGTTCGATCTTCAGGCAGCGGTCCATGACGACGTTGAGGCCCGCTGCGGCCGCGCGTTGAGCCGCTTCTCCGTTCCAGAGCCCGAGCTGCACCCAAAGTGTGGACGCGCCGACTGCGATGGCGTCGTCCGCGATTTCGGGTAGGTCCTCGCTTCGCCGAAACACGTCGACGACATCGGGAACCACCGGCAACGCGTCGAGGGATGGGAAGACCGGCTCACCCAGGATCTCCGACTCGCGAGGGTTCACGAGGTAGACCTCGAAGTCCGTCGACGAGCTGAGCAGGTAGGTCGCAACGAAGTTGCTCGCCCGGGACGGATTCGACGAGGCGCCGACGATGGCGATGGTGCGAGCCTCGTCGAGGATTGCCTTGCGGGCCGTTGCGCCTGGGGGCTCCCACCCGGACACCGGTTCATGTTCAGTCATGAGCTGGCCGCCAGGGCTTGGTCGAGGTCCCAGAGAATGTCGTCGAGATCTTCGAGCCCGACAGAGAGCCGGACCATGTCGGGGGTGACGCCGGCGGCGCTGAGTTGCTCGTCGGTGAGTTGCTGGTGAGTGGTGGAGGCGGGGTGCAGCACCAAGGTCTTGGCATCTCCCACGTTTGCGAGGTGGCTGATCATCTGAAGCCGCTCGATGAATGCGCTTCCCGCGTCTCGGCCCCCGCGGACGCCGAAGGTGAAGACCGCGCCGGGACCGGCAGGAAGATACCTCTGGGAGAGGTCGTGCCACGGCGAGTCGGGGAGCCCCGCGTAGCTGACCCACGTGACCCGGTCGTCGGCATCGAGCCACTCGGCGACGGCTTGGGCGTTGGCAACATGGGCGTCCATGCGCTGGGGAAGCGTCTCGAGCCCCTGGAGGAACAGGAACGAGTTGAACGGTGCGAGAGAGGCCCCGACGTCTCGGAGCTGCTCTGCGCGCA
>CALKOE010000049.1 GCA_938091985.1 uncultured Acidimicrobiales bacterium
CTCGTCGAGTTCGACGTCGACGATGACGAACGGCGATGGCAGACCCGACAGGTTGCTCTTGCGGACGATGGTCCACGACCGGATCGCGCCCCGACCGCTCACGACTTCGTGGCTCCACTCGGGACTGGTGCTCCCGCAGCGACGGCACACGATCTCCGGTGGGAGGTCGAACTGTGCGCAGGACGCGCAGCGCGGGAGCACCGACTCGTGCCGCTGGGCCGCGGCCCAGTAGGGGGCCGAGAGCTTGTCGGGCTGCGGGACGGGTCGCGTCCCGCTCACGGGATCACGCCCTCGGAGGCCAGCTCGGTGATCTGGTCCCACTCGTAACCGAGCTCGAGGAGGATGGCCTCGGTGTGCTCGCCGTGCTCGGGAGCCCGGCGGAGTTCGGGCGGCTGCCCGTCGAACTGCACCGAGCCGGTCGGCAGGCGGTACTTCAGTCCGTCGGCATCGACCTCGCCGATGTAGTCGTTGGCGATCACCTGCGGATCGTCGAGCAGCTCCGTGACCGACTGCACCGGTGCCCAGGGCGCATCGAGGGTCGCGAGGAGCTCCTTGCACTCGGTGAAGGTCCGCGACCCGAATTCGGCGTCGAGTTCGGCGGTGCACTCGGCCGCGTTCTGGCCCCGCGTGGCGATGTCGGCGAAACGGGGATCGTCGATCAGATCGTCTCTACCGAGCGCCCGGCAGAGGTCGGGCCAGTACCGGTCGGCCTGGAGGAACACGAGCGACACGTGCCGGTCGTCCTTCGTGCGGTACGTGCCCATGAGGGGATTGACCATCATGCGGCCGGCGAACCGAGGCGGCTCCTGCCCTTGAAGCGCGGTCAACAGGTCGGAGGTGAGCGTCCACATCGCGGTGGCCAGAAGGGAGACGTCGACGTCGGAACCCCGCCCGGTCCGCTCCCGCTTGAGCAGGGCACCGGCGATGCCGAACGCGAGGCCCATCGCTGCGTTGCGGTCGCCCATCGCCCCCCGCTGGCTGATCGGATGGTCGCGGTCGGGGGGCGTCAATATGTGGGCGAGACCGCCGCGGGCGAAGAACGCCGACGCGTCGTAGCCGGGCTGATCGGCGTCGGGACCGCGGGCTCCGTAGCCGAGTCCGCGTGCGTAGACGAGGCGCGGGTAACGCGCCCGCAGCTCCTCGGTTCCCAGACCCAGCCGCTCGAGCGCACCGGGGCGCAGGCTGGTGAGGAAGACGTCGGCAGAGGCCAGGAGCTCGTGGAGCACCGTGGCTCCCTTCGGGGTCTGGAGGTCGATCGCGAGCGAGCGCTTCCCCCGGTTCGCCATGGCGAGCGACAGGTTCACCCCGCCGCTGTCGGCTCCGATGCCCTGAGTGGCCAGCCCGCGATACGGGTCGCCCTCGAGCTTTTCGATCCGCACGACGTCGGCGCCCCAGTCGGCGAGCAGCGCACCCGCGACGGGCACGAACACCCATTGGGCGAGCTCGACCACACGGACACCCTCGAACGCTCCTTGTTCCATTGCTCAGCTGTTCCTCTTCGTGGACATCAACGGTCAGCGATCGACGACGATCGCATCCCCGATTGCAACGAGCGAGTCCGTCTCGACGTCGTACTCCTGCAGGGAGAACTCGTCGAGACCATCCCACTTCCCCTCGCTGGTGAAACTCGCCTGCCCGTAGCCGAGCAGTTCCACTGGGCCGAGCTCGTCGAGGGCGGCTCGGAACGTGTCGTTGGTCAAATCGGCACCGGCGATCTCGCCGAGCTGCGTCAGGAGCCTCGTCTGGTTGCAGGCGCTGCGGGCCTGCGTCAGCCAGTTTCGCTCTCCCGCCGCCTGTTGGTCGGCGTCGGGGAGATAGCTGAACTCCTCGGTGAGCTCAGGGTGGGCGTCGAGAATCGGCGTGATGCACGTCTCCTGGAAGTCGGCGTCCGCCCAGACGTCGTCGGGGGTGACGGAACCGACCGCGAGCGCTCCCGCCAGCAGCGTCCTGTCGCTTGCGGCCTCGGTGTCGGTGTTGAGCACGAGGTATGCGGTTCGCGGTGGGTGGAACCCGGCCTCGGCCAGATCCTCGGTCCAGGTCCCCCCACCGCCGAGGTTGAACAAGAAGTCGACCCCGTCGGCCTGCATTCGCTGGGCGAGGCTTTGGATCTCTCTGGTCCGGGCGGCGCCGTCACCTGCGGTGTCCGCCGCGAGGTACACCTCCGATTCGTGATCGAGGCCGGCGAGTGTCTGTTGGATGGCCTCGCCGACGACCAGGCCGCCGGTTGCCGCGCTCGCCAGGATCCCCACCGTCGCGCCGTCGAGGTAGCCGGCCTCGGAGACGACGGATGCGAGAATTTCAGCCTCGGCCTCGTCGGCCGCCTCCTCCTGGAGCCACACGGTGTCGCCGGACCGCGCTCGCGCGGCGATGGTCTGGTACGAGAAGCTGATCACCATTGTCTCGTGGAGCTCGGTGAAACACAGATTGGCGTCGGCCAACAGCCCGAAGAGGACGATGAACACCTGCTCGTCCTCGGTGAGCTGAGCGCACGCGGCGTCCTGCGAGGCGGCGTCGACGAAGTTGAAGTCCGCGTAGACCGCCTCGATCATTCGACCGTGGATCCCGCCGCTCTCGTTGATGTCGTCGATGAACGCCTGATAGGCGATCCGTGTGTCGCCCTGGTAGTTCGGGAGGCCGGCCGCCTGCAGCGCGTCGAAGTCGGGAACGGTCACGCCGATCTTGATCGTGTCCTCGGTGACGCCCCGGAAGCTCGCGAAGTTCGCGGGGCCCGGCGCGGTTGACGTGGTCGTCGTGTCCTCGGTCACCGCGTCTTCGGTCGTGTCGGTCCGCGGCACGGTCGAATCGGGCGAGGTGACGGCATCGGTGTCGTCGGAGCACGCCGCCGCGCTCAGCGCGAACCCGGCCAGAAGGGCGAGGACCCGAGCCAGAATAACGTATCTCCGAAACATGGAACGGGACTCTAACATGACGGATGTCACAGGGTAGGGTCGCGGTCATGACCGACGATCTCGACGACCTGCGGCACGAGGACGCCACCGAGCAGGCCGCCCAGATCCGGGCCGGGAACGTGTCGGCGACGGAGTTGACCGCCGCCCATCTCGCGGCGATAGACCGACTCGACGGGACGCTGCGGTCCTTCGTCTCGGTGTCCCGCG
>CALKOE010000050.1 GCA_938091985.1 uncultured Acidimicrobiales bacterium
TCGGTCGTGCGGTGCGCGACACGCTCACCAACGCGACCCCGCCTTCGCTCCCGAGCTTGGCCGAGGCGAGCCGACGCATCGGCGAGATGCTCGGGTCGGCCACACGGATGTTCTCTCCCCCACCCGACTCGACCGTGCTGCCGGATCAGCGTTCCGACCACCTCGATGTCCGCTTCTTTTCGCTCGCCCTCGACGATCTTCGCCAGGCCGGCCGACGCGTCGACGGCACCATCAACGACGCATTCGTCACCGCGGTCGCATTGGGCATCGCCGATCACACTCGAGAAACCACGGCGCCGCTTCGGGTCTCCGTGCCTCTCAGCACTCGGGGCGCCGACGACGGGGTCGGCAACCATTGGACTCCCGGCCGCATCGACATCGATCTGGCTGACGCCCACGACTCCGAGTTGCTGTGTGCGGCCGTCCAGCGATCGATGCGACGGCTGCGCGACGAACCTGCGCATCAACTCCTCGCACCGCTGGCCGCTGGGCTCCGCCGACTTCCACCTCTCGCCACGGCGTCGATATTCGAGTCGCTGACCGCACGGGTCGACGTCGCGGCATCGAACGTGCCGGGAAGCCCGGTCCCGCTTCATCTCTGTGGCGAGCCGGTCACCGCGCTCGTTCCGTTCGGACCGCTCAGCGGTTGTGCCGTCAACGTCACGCTCCTGAGCCATGCCGACACCGCGCACATCGGCATTTCGTCGGACCCGGCAGCAATCGCCGACGCCGACGCACTGGCGCGCGCCATCGAAGGCGGCATCAGCGCCGTCGTGAAGGGTTCGTAGTCGTGGAATCAGTCGAGACACTCATCATCGGCGCAGGACCGGCCGGCACCGCAGCCGCCGCCGTCCTCGCTCGCGCCGGGCGTGAGGTCGTCGTTGTCGACAAAGCAGTCTTCCCTCGCGACAAGTGCTGCGGCGACGGGCTGACGGCCCTTGCGCTCCGCGAGCTCGAACGGCTCGAGTTCGACCCGGGCCAGGTCGCATCGTGGCGAGTTGTTCACGAAGTGATCGTCCGGTCGCCGTCAGGCAAGGAACGCCGCTACTCGCTTCCCGAGGGCCCCGGATACCACTCTGCGGTCGCGACGCGCCTCGACCTCGACGCAGCCCTCATCGATCTCGCAACAAAGGCCGGGGCCGACGTCCGACAGGGAGTCACCTTCCGCGGCGCCCAGCCCGACGCCAACGGTGTCGTGGTAGAGCTCGAGAGCGGAGCGATCGAGGCGAGACACGTGATCGCCGCCGATGGCATGTGGTCTCCTGTTCGCAAGGCACTTGGACTTGCGGTGGATGGCTACCGCGGCGAGTGGCACGCATTTCGTCAGTACTTCGAGAACGTGAGCCCGCGAGCCGGCAACGAGCTGATCGTGTGGTTCGAGAAGGACCTCCTGCCCGGCTATGCCTGGTCGTTTCCACTGGCCAACGGTCGAGCCAACATTGGGTTCGGCATCCAGCGCGGCGGCCACCACTCCGTGGGCGACATGAAGGAACTCTGGCCGGACCTGCTGAGCCGGCCACACATTCGTGAAGTGCTCGGGCCCGATGCCCGCCCCGAGGCGCCACACAAAGCGTGGCCCATTCCGGCCCGCGTCGGCCGCGTGCCGCTCACCGGACCCCGCACGATGTTCGTCGGCGATGCTGCGGCCGTCACCGATCCGATGACCGGTGAGGGCATCGGTCAAGCGTTGCTGAGCGGACGCCTCGCCGCCGAAGCGATCCTCGAGGCGGCCGACCCGGTCAGCGCATACGAACGAGAGGCCCGGCGCGAACTCGTCGCCGACGACCGCATGGCCCGCTTACTCATCCCTCTCCTCGGTCGCCCGCTGATCGCCCGCGGCGCGCTGAAGCTCACCGGAGCCACACCCTGGACACGCCGAAACTTCGCTCGCTGGATGTTCGAGGACTACCCGCGAGCGATGATCGCCACGCCGCGACGCTGGCACCGTGGAATGTTCACCGGTCCGGGCGCCTACCCTTCGCTGCTTGATGACTGAGCTGCCTGATGACTGAGCTGCCTGAGGCCGTCGACCGGCTCGACGATGCGATCGACGAGTGGTGGAACCGCTTTCGCGGCCGCCCGGTGATCGACCGGATGTACTACACGGCGTCGGAAGCGGCCGACTTCTCAGTGGTGTGGCACGCCCTCGGCGTAGTGCAAGCGATCATCGAAGACGACCCGATGATCGCCGTGCGTCTGAGCGCGGCACTCGGTATCGAGTCGGCCCTCGTCAACGGCCCGATCAAGTCGATGTTCAAGCGAAGTCGACCGGTGCAAGAGGCGGACCGCCCTCACAATCTTCGCCAACCGAAGACGAGCAGCTTCCCCAGTGGCCACGCGTCTGCGGCCATGGTCGCGGCAGCGCTGCTCTCGCGTCACACAGGTGGCGCGGCCTGGTACGGCGCAGCGGCGGTCGTGGCGACCAGCAGGATTCACGTGAGGATCCACCACGCATCAGACGTTGCCGGTGGTTTGGTTGTCGGCGCGGCGCTCGGCGCCGTCGCCCGCCGAATGCTCGACTAGCTAGTTGACGCCGGCCGGCTCGACCGACGGGTCGGCTGGCACGAAGGTGAGAATCGAGCGCAGGTCGAGGAGAAGATCGGCCACTTCGGCGGTTGCCACCAGATCGCGTCGCATCATTTCGCCGAGACCTCGGTCGATCACTGCGAGCGCTTCATCGAGCTGGGCACCGTTGAGGGCTTCCGTCATTCTCTGCGACCTCCGGTCACGTGGGTGTGTTGGGCACCATACTCGCACGCGCCGACATACTCGCGACGGGCCGGGCGGCCCTGATTTCTCCGATTCGACTGAAATGGGCCGTACGACCCAGACGTCCTACCCTCGGGCGCATGGACGTCAACAACGCAGTCATCGTCGTCACCGGCGGAGCAAGCGGAATCGGCCGGGCAATGGCCCTCCGATTCGCCGCCGACGGGGCCGGTGCCATCGTCATCGTCGACGTGAACGCCGATGGGGTCGAGGCTGTGACCGCCGAGATCGCCGCCGCTGGGGTGTCGGCTCACGGTGAGGTGGTCGACATGACCGACCAAGCCGCGGTGGAGTCGCTCATCGACCGGATCGAGAAGGACGTGGGCCTCATCGATCTCTGGTGCGGCAATGCCGGGGTGGGCGCAAACGGCGGAGTCGAACTGGCCAACGAAGTGTGGGACTTCAACTGGAACGTCAACGTCATGGCCCACGTCATCACGGCGCGGGTGCTGGTCCCTCGTTGGATCGAGCGCGGCCGCGGTCACCTCCTCCTCACCGCGTCAGCAGCGGGCCTGCTCACCAATCTCGGCACCGCTCCCTACGCGGTGACGAAACACGCCTGCGTCGCTCTCGCCGAGTGGATCAAGATCACCTACGGCGAACAAGGCGTCGGCGTGAGCTGTCTTTGCCCTCAGGGGGTGCGCACGCCTATGACCGAAGCCGATGGCGAACTCGCCATCGAGGTCGTCAAGGCGATGGGCATGATCGAGCCGGAGCAGGTGGCCGAC
>CALKOE010000051.1 GCA_938091985.1 uncultured Acidimicrobiales bacterium
TGACGGCGCGAGCGGTGAGAAACGAGTCTTGATCGCTGACCGGCAGCGTCTCGTCGACAAGATCGGCGTGATAGGTGCCGGGGAAGAAGTCTTCGCCGACACCCTCCACGAGGTACGGGCGCCCGCTGCCGCCGGAGTAGACCGAACCCTCGGGGTCGGCCGCGATGATCTTGATGTCGGGGTTCTGTTCCTTCAGGAACTTCCCCACACCGCTGAGCGTGCCACCGGTGCCGGCACCCGCGATGAAGTGGGTGATCTTGCCGTCGGTCTGACGCCAGATCTCGGGACCGGTGGTCTCGTAGTGCGCTCGAGGGTTGTCTTGGTTGTGGTACTGATTGGGCCGATACGCGCCCGGGATCTCCTTCACCAGCCGCTCGGCCGTGGAGTAGTACGACGCCGGGTCGTCGGGGGCGACGGCCACAGAGCACACAACCACCTCTGCACCATAGGCCCGCAGCAGGTCGACCTTCTCCTGGCCCGCCTTGTCGGTCATCACGAAGATGCAGCGGTATCCACGCTGCGCCGCAACGATGGCGAGACCGACTCCGGTGTTGCCGGAGGTGGGTTCGACGATCGTGCCGCCCGGCTTCAGAAGCCCGGCTTTCTCGGCCGCATCGATCATCGCGATCGCCGGGCGGTCCTTGGACGAACCACCAGGATTCGTCATCTCGGCCTTGACGACGACCGGGCAGGGCAGCCCTTGACCGACCTGACGCAAGCGCACCAAGGGTGTCTCGCCCACCATGTCGAGTACCGAGTCGTAGATCTCCATGCGTCCCCCTGGGAGCAATTCAGCCGTCGGCCAATTCTCTCACGCGGGAACCGACTTCCCACGCTGTTCGACCTGTCCGGTGGCTTCAGTGTTGCCGCCGGTGAATCTCACAACCGGGATGTGGGTTGGCGCATTCCCTGCGGGTAGTTTCTGACGGTCCGTCAGGTTTTCTCCGAGGTTAGGCATGTCCGACAATTCCCAGCTGCTCTCCGGTGTCCGTGTTATCGAATCGAGCCTTCTCGGCCCGGGTCATGTGGCCACGTTCTTCGCCGATCTCGGCGCCGATGTCATCAAGGTCGAGTCACCGGCGGGCGACTACATCCGAGCGATGACCTGGCCGATCGTCGAAGGCGTCTCGCTGCTGCACCTCCACACGCACCGCGGCAAGCGCGGCATCACCCTCGACCTGAAGTCCGAGGAGGGCAAGCAGGTCTACAAGGACCTCGTGGCCACCGCCGATGTGGTCGTCGAGGCGATGCGTCCCGGCGCCCTCGCCAAGCTCGGCCTCGGCTACGAAGACCTCAAGAAGGTCAACCCGAAGATCGTGTTCGCCACGCTCTCGGGCTACGGCGCCACCGGGCCCTACAAGGACATGCCGAGCCACGGCATCGCCTACGACACATGGGCCGGCATCGTCCAGCCGGTGGTCGACGACGAAGGTTTCGCCCACATCCCGCCCACCATGCCCAACGTGGGCATCAACGTCGGCCCGATGGTCGGTGCCATGGCAATCCTCGCAGGCATCATCAAGGCTCGCGAGACCGGCGAAGGCTGCGAGATGGAGATGGCCCAGTCAGACGCTGCGGCCTACATGGACTGGTACCGCATCGAGTCCGAACGGGCCTACCTGCGCCCGGAAGACGAAGTGACCGGCAACCCCTCCGACAACTACGAGCGTCGCCCCGCCGGCCTGGCCGGCATGTGGGAAGGCGTGCGCTATCAGATGTATGAAGCCAGCGACGGCCACGTGCTGTTCATGGCCTCGGAGCAGGCGTTCTGGAAGAACTTCTGCGAGGGCGCCGGCCGTATGGATCTTTTCGACAAGTGGCCGGGCTCGAAATACGCCGACCACGCCAAGGGCAACAAGGAACTCCAGCGCGAGCTCCAGACGATCTTCCTCACCAAGACCTGCCAGGAGTGGCTCGACTTCTCCAACGAGCACAACACCACGATCGCTCCGGTCAACACGCCGGCCAACATCGGCGACGACCCGCAGTTCCAGGCCCGCATGGGCTTCTACCCCACCGAAGCCGTCGGCTGCGAGCAGCTGCCGCTGCCCGTCTACGTCAACGGCTCACTGCCACCCACGCCGACCATGGCGCCCACGGTCGGCGAGCACAACGCCGACGTGATGGCCGATGTTCTCGGCAAGTCAGCTGACGAGATCACCGCCCTGAAAGACGCCGGCGCTTTCGGCTGACGGTCGAGTTCCGGGGACGATCGGTCAGACGAAGTCTCGCCTGAAGATTTCCTTACCATCGTCGTCATAGGCGACGACGGTCACGAGTCCGCCCGTCCACTCGAACACTGATCCGAACACGGGGCCGATCACGGTGTCCCGAATCAACGTCACATCTTCGACACCACCAGAACCGAACTCCAGCACGATCCGAGAGACCTCCGATGTGGCGGTGCCGCCAATCTCGACCACATCGGGACCGACCGACCCTATGAGGTTCAGAATTGGCATGGGTGGAGTTGCCGGTGCGTCGTGATTGGAACAGCTGGTCTGTCCCCGCGGAAGCGTCATCCATTCGGTCGAGAGACAGAACGTACGACCCGGGTCGACGAGCACCGTCCAGGAGACCGCAGCGCCATCGATCACTGCTTCCCCCCAGGCCACGACCATCTCCGCAGCGGGCGGCGCGACCGTGTCACGGGCCTCAACCTCCAACACTGCCGCGTCCCACCGCTCGGAGTCGACCGCGACGAGCTCCTCGGCCACGACCAATGCGTCGACTCCGTTGCTGAACAGCACTACGAGGTTGCCCTGTTCCATCCAGGCCACCGACGATGTGCCCGGTGCTTCCCCGGGGCCCGACTGCAGCAGCCAGGCGCTGGTGCCTCGAAGTTCGATCGACTCGTCCGCACGGCCGATATAGCGCTCCATCATCAGACGGTCGGGGTCGGCCGGACTCCCAATCACAGCGACGCTGCTGGTCGCACTGTCATTGACGTAGGACACCTGCCATGTGTCGGACTCGCCCCACCTTCGGGCGAAGGGCAGTGCGTCGATTCTTGCGAGCGGCGAGAGCGAGGACAGAGGTGAGATGGCGATGTGTCCATCGAACGTCACGACGTTGGCCACCTCGATGATCTCCTCGAAGGCCATCGTGCGGCTCGCCATGACAACCGCGACGTCGCCTTCGTAGAACGCCACTGCGTCCTGAAATCCGAGTTCGAGCAACGTCTGATCGCGGTAGCCGACCCCACCCCGAACGACGATCTCCTCACCCGAGAACTCATCCTTGAAATCATCGGTGTCGATCCACGTGGCAACGAGTAGGTCGTCGACGGCGTACGGCACCGCAGACGGTCCGCGGCCGTACAGGGTGGTGTGAGCGGTTGCAGAATCACCATCATCTGGCAACTCCGGGAAGGTGCCGATGGACTCGATCATGTAGTCCTCCGCGGGCCAAACGAGGCGGAAGCCCGTGGGATCGATCGGTGTCGGTCCGTCGACTTCATCGACCGGCAGGCCGATGTCACCATCGACCTCTCCTTCACCGGGGACATCATTCGTCTCCACCACGGAGTCAGCGTCGGCCCGCATCCAAAGCGCAACGCTGAGGCCAGCGACCAAAAACACCGCCACACCGAGCAGCAGCACGCCGGATCGCGACGGCTCACGAAAGTCCGGCACGGGCACGTCGTCGACGTCCTGCCGGATGGCATCGGCGGAGCGGTGGGCGAGTTCTTCGAAGTCGTTCATGAGAGGTCCTCGGGGGTGAGGCGCTCGGCCAGTGCGGCGCGGGCTCGGTGCAGGTGGGTTTTCACGGTGCCGGGGGCGATCTCGAGCACCTCGGCGATGCGATCGACCGGCAGGTCTTCGAGGTAGTGGAGAGCGATGACGTGGGCCTGTTGCGTCGGGAGCCCGCGGACCGCAGCCCAGAACTCGTCGGCGGAGTCGGGCAACTCGGCGCTCG
>CALKOE010000052.1 GCA_938091985.1 uncultured Acidimicrobiales bacterium
AAGGTCGGCGACTGGAATCGGTTCTCACGCAACACCGGTGGCACGCTCGTCGAGAAGACCTGTCACTTCTTCGACCTCATGTGTCGGATCATGCCCGGTGAGCCGGTTCGGGTGATGGCCAGCGGTGCCCAAGACGTCAACCATCTCGATGAGATCTACGACGGTGAAGTGCCCGACATCCTCGACAACGCCTTTGTGATCGTCGACTTCGACGACGGCGGACGGGGCATGCTCGATCTCTGCATGTTCGCCGAGGCGACCCATCACCAAGAAGAGCTGAGCGTGGTGGGGGCCAGGGGCAAGGTCGAGACCTACGTGCCCGAATCGGTCGTGCGCATCGGCCGCCGCGGCGAGCACTGGATCGGGGGAGTGGAGACCCACGAAGTGCACGACGACGCTGTCGCCTACGAGGGATTCCACGATGGTTCGTCGTACCTCGAACACGTTCGCTTCCGTGACGCGATTCTCGAAGGTCGCGATCCCGAAGTGACGCTCTACGACGGCCTGCGCTCCGTGGCGATCGGCGCCGCAGCCCATCGGTCGATCGATGAGGGGCGGGTTGTCGACATCTCGGAGTTCCTTCGTTCTTAGCGAAGTGAACAACGAGATGCCGACTGGCGCTCAGATCGGGAAGTACTCGAAGCGCTCGGTCCGCTCATCGGTGTCGTCGTTTCGTGTGCGGATCCGCACCCGGAGTTGTCCGTCTTCGATTTCGAAGTCGATGCGGGTCTCGAGCTCACCCAATGTGTATGTCGACTCGATGCCGTCCTCGTCGGGACCGGCTTCGTCGAGCGTCCATCCGGAGGCCGGCACGGCCGACACGAGCGAGATCTGCCCATTGGTCACCGACACCGTCGTCGTACCGACACCGGCGACTGTGTAGGCCTTGGTCAGCGAGCCGGTCGGAACGGTCGTGGAGCTTGGCACCGAGGTCGAGGTCGTGGGTGTGCTCGACGTCGTGGACGGGACCGTGGTCGATGTGGTGGACGGGACTGTGGTCGACGTCGCCGGGATCGTGGTGGACGACGGCGAGTCATCAGGGTCATCCGAGCCGTCGTCATCGGAGTCGTCAGAGTCGTCAGAGTCGTCAGAGTCGTCCGGTTCGCCGTCATCGGCGCCATCGGTATCACCGTCCGACTCGTCGCTGTCGTCGTCGGCGGCGAGTTCGTCGTCGTCTCGGTCATCGGCGAGTAGATCGTCGTCGGGATCGAGTGTCTCGGTCACTGATGGAGGGTCACTGTCGGGCAAGCCGGGGATGTCGACCACCCCGGCAGCGTGGGCGCCGCCGACTGAAGCTGCGGCGATTGTCGAGCTCACCAGGAGCTTGCCGGTGAGGGTGCCGATGAAGGCGGAAAGGGATGTGAGCACGGGGGTTCTCCTCGGAGAGTCGTCGGTCTCCGGCGGGAACTCCAGGAGCGCGCCGTCGGCGACCGATTGGGGGATCGGGGGTGCGACACGACCCACTCCGAGAAACTCCGAGAGTGCGGCGCCGGGGGTTGGGGCCGGTTCCGATTCGAGCTGCTGGCGGGCTCGGATGATCGCGTCGGCCACGGGGTGGCCGGCAGGAGCATCCGAGTTGCCGTCAAGAAGAGCGGCGAGCTGCTCGTCGGAGAGTTCGGGGTGAGCCATGTCATCGCCGTGAACGTCGTCGGTCGTCATGAGGAGACCTCCCGTCCGAGAATCTCCGCTTGGAGGCGACGCAGCCCTCGAGCCTGGAGTCGCTTCACCGCGGCGACGGGGCGTCCGACGATTTCGGCGGTGTCGGCGAGGGAAAGGTCGGCGATCAGACGGAGCACGATGACTTCCCTCTGCTCTTCGGTGAGTGGTGCAAGGAGAGTCGAGAGATCCTCCTCCGCGAGGTTGGCGAGCGCCTCGGTCTCGGCCGCTGGGCTTGCGGCCTCGGGTGGGGGGCGGAAGATCTCGTCGGGCCGGCGCTGATCCCGGCGGTGGGCGTCGATCAAGAGATTCCGGGTGATCGAAAACGCCCAGCGACGAAACGCCGCGTCGTCTCCGGTGAAGCTGCTGAGCTTGCGAAAGCAGCGAAGGAAGACTTCGTTGCAGATGCCTTCCGGGTCGGCGGCGCCGCGGGCGCGTGCAAACCCCGTGACTTGGGGCGCGAGTCGGCGGTAGAGGTCGTCGAAGCCCTTGGGTTCACCGGCGCGGGCCGCGTCGACAGCGGACTTCTCGTGAGTTGGCTGCATCGGGTCCGCCACGGAGGGAATCATCGCACCGACGTGAACGTCGGCGCATGAGATGAGGAGACCGCGCTCAGATGATTTCTTCGCTCCGCAACCGAGAGATCTCCGCGGAGTCGAGACCCAGCACGCTGGTGAGGACGGCGTCGGTGTCGGCGCCGAGCCGCGGGGCGCCAGTGGGCGCTTCGTGGTCTTGCCCGTCGATGCGGGGGAACGGCGCCTGCTGGCGCACTGCGCCGATCACGGGATCATCGACGGTGAGGATGTCCCCGCGGGCCAGCACGTGCTCGTCATTGCTGAGGTCGGCTGCGTCATATGCGGTTCCGACGGGGACGTCGTTGGCCACGCAGCGCTCCTCGATCTCAGCGGCCGTGAGCGCCGCGGCCCAATCGGTGACGATCTGGTTGATCGCGTCGTTGTTGGCGGCGCGTCCCTTCGGTGTCGCGTAGCGCTCGTCGGTGAGCAGGTCGGGTCGTTCCATTGCCGCGCACAACCGTTCGAAGTTGTTCTGAGCAGCGGCGACGATGCAGACATAGCGGCCGTCCTTGCTCGGATAGTTGTCGAGCGGAGCCGAGTGCTCGAGACGGTTGCCGCTGCGGTTGCGGATGATGCCGAGCTTGTCGTAGGCGGCGATCGACCACTCGAGAATGCGCAGGGCGGAGCCGTAGAGATACGCGTCGATGACTCCTCCCTGGCCGGTGCCGCGGGCGTCGCGCTCGTAGAGAATTCCCAGTGCCGCCTGCGCCGAGAACACGCCGGTGAGGTAGTCGGTCACGGTCACGCCGGGCCGCACCGGTGGGCGGTCGGGTTCACCGGTGAGATGCAGGAGCCCGCCGTAGGCCACGCCGTTGCGATCGAGGCCGGGGCGAAGCGACTTGGGACCGTCCTGGCCGAACACGCTGATGCGAACAGTGACCAGTTTCGGGTCGAGGCGGCTCGGGTCGATGTTCCACCGCTCGAGCGTTCCGGGACGGAAGTTCTCACAGACGACGTCGGACTCGGCGGCCAAGCGGCGGAAGAGATCTTGCCCTTCAGGCTTCCGGAGATCCAGGGTGACCGACTTGCGGCCCCGGCCTTCGACGGACCAGTAGAGCGAGTACGGACCATCGTCGGTCTCGACGAACGGTCCGAGATCCCGTAGTGGATCGCCGCCCCGCGGTTGCTCGATCTTGATGACCTCAGCGCCCTGCTCGCCGAGAAGCCCGGCGCAGAACGGGGCGGCGATTCGCGTGCCGAGGTCGAGGACTCGGAGCCCCTCGAGCGGACGTCTCACGAGTCGTCGCGGTGTTCGGCGAAGACTTCCTTCATCGAGCCCTTTGCCTTGCGAGCCTCGAGAGCGTCGAGCGCGGTCGCGGTGTTGTGCATCCAGTGGTGAGCCTGGAAGTGGTAGTCCCAGGAGTCGCGTTGGCCTTGGAGGTCGAGCGTCTTGTTGATCGAGCGCTTCACGACCTGAGCTGTGGCCGGCGGCACCAGGGCAATGCGCGCCGCAAGATCGGTGGTGGCCGCGACGAGTTCGTCGCGGGGCACCACTCGGTTGACCATTCCCAGGCGTTCGGCCTCTGCCGCGCTGAAGGTCTCGGCTGCGAGGAGAAACTCCTTGGCCTTTCGCGCCGGCATCTCCCAGGGTTCGACAAGGATCTCCACCGCGGCGCCCGTCATCCGCAGGACAGGGTTCTGGAACGACGCGTCGTCGCTCG
>CALKOE010000053.1 GCA_938091985.1 uncultured Acidimicrobiales bacterium
GGCCGAGTTCAGCTATGCCGAGATCGCGTCCGTACACCTCACAGACGGTGGGGGCATGAGCAACAAGTTGTTGTCGATCGAGTTCAGCGACTCGTCCTCCGTCGACGTGGCGATCGCCAAAGGGCAAAAGCCAGAACGCCTGGTAGCTGCGATCAGCTCCGCACTCAGCTAGCGCGTGCGGTGACAACCGCTAGGTCGCACCAAGCGTGAGCCACCCCAGATCAAAGCCCCGCCCCCCTTTTACCCGCCGCTGCAGGGCTACTGGCGCGACCACTCGATCTCTGCGGTGGCATCGTCGGCGCTGAGGTCACGGCCACCGGGAAGTTGGACGGTGACATCATGGAGCGTTCCGGCAAAGGCGAATGGCGCCGGATAGCGGTCCGATACCGCCGAGCCGTGGTCCTCGCCGACGCTGATGCCGGTGGAGGTGAACGTGGAGAGATAGAGCGGGATCGTCTCACGCCCACAGGTCGTCCCGTCGATTGCCAGCTCAACCCAGCCCTCGGCGCCCTCGCGTTGGAGGTGGACGGAGAGTGTGCTGTCGCCCTGCGGCACTTCGATGCTCGACTCGACGATCGTGTGGTCGTCGAATGCGTTGTAGTCCACGAGAAGGCGCCCGTTCTGCACAAACACCGAGCAGCCGCAGTTCTGGTTGCCGGTTGCGATCAACACGCCTTCGTCGCCCGAGACCGTGCTGACCCGGGCGGTGATGTCGACAACCGAGTCGGTGAGTGACGCTGCGGTCCTCGTGGGGATCTTCGTCATCGGCGGCCGGTAGGTGTAGCGACGGGTGGGCCGATGAACTTCGTGATCACCGATGCGGGGGATGAAGAGCTCGAGTCGACGCTCGTCGAGCGGCAACACTCCGTGGCGCTCCGCCTCCTGCCACCAGAGATCGATCAGCTCGGCCAGGCGCGCCGCTTCGGTCTCGGCCAGGTCGTTGCACTCCGACGGATCGACCGAGAGGTCGTAGAGCTCCCAACGGTCGTCCTCGAAGTCGGTGCCCGGGAGATGCCGCGTGACGGCCTTCCACAACACGCCGTCGAGCTCGGCCACCAACGCTCGGTTTCCGGCGAACTCGAAGTACTGCAGCGTGTTGGTCGCAGGCGCCGAAGCATCGTTGAGCACCGACGCAAACGAGTGTCCCGACACCGGCATTTGCTCGACCCCTCGGTAGGTGTCGGCCGGTGTGATGCCGAGCAACTCGTAGACCGTCGGCACGATGTCCGACACGTAGGCGAACTGATCTCGTTTGGTGCCCGCCTGTTCGTCGCCGAGACCGTCGGGCCAGTGCATGATCATCGGCACGTGCACACCACCCTCGTGGGTGAGCGTCTTGTACCAACGAAACGGCGAGTTGCCGCACTGCGCCCAACCCCACGGATAGTTGGTGTGACTGCGGGGCCCGCCAATGTCGTCGATCCGCTCGATCGCTTCGTCCGGCGTCTCCTTGATGCCGTTGAAGTGCTTCATCTCGTGCATCGTTCCCGACGCGCCGCCCTCTTGGGACGCACCGTTGTCGGAGAGCAGCACCAGGATCGTGTTGTCGAGCTCCCCAATCGCACGAAGTCCATCAACGAACCGGCCGATCTGGTCATCGGTGTGGTCCAGGAACGCGGCAAAGGCTTCTTGGAGGCGGGCGGCGAGGCGTTGCTCGTTGTCCGACAGATCATCCCAGGGTTCGACGCCCGGGTTGCGCGGCGCGAGGGTCGTCTCCGGATCGACCACGCCGAGCTCAATCTGGCGATCGAACCATTGCTGGCGGACGACGTCCCAGCCTTCGTCGTAGCGTCCGCGGTATTTGTCGAGATACTCCTGCGGCGCCTGGTGCGGCGCGTGCGTGGCGCCGAACGGGAGGTAGGCGAAGAACGGACGGTCGGGGCGCACACCCTTGTTGTCGCCGATCATCAACAAGAGCTGGTCAACCAGGTCTTCGGAGAGGTGATAGCCCGCCTCCGGCGTCGCCGGTGGATCGATGTGTGAGTTGTCTCGCACCAGCTCCGGGTGAAACTGGTCGGTCTCCCCCGGCAAGAACCCGTAGAAGCGCTCGAACCCCTTCCCCAGCGGCCAATGATCGAACGGCCCTGCTGCCGAGATGTCAGTGCCCGGCATCAAGTGCCACTTGCCGGCACACAACGTTGCGTATCCCTCACCGCGAAGAACCTCCGCGACGGTGGCTGCTGCGTCGGAGATGTGGCCCGTGGCGTGTGGGAAGCCGGTGATCCAGCCGGACAGGCCTCGCATCCCCACCTCGTGTTGGGAGCGGCCGGTCAACAGTGCCGCTCGCGTCGGCGAACAGACCGGCGTGACGTGGAAGTTCGTGAACTGCACGCCACCGCCCGCCAGGGCGTCGATGTTCGGCGTGTCGATATCGGATCCGTAGCAGCCGAACTGGGCGAACCCGGTGTCGTCGAGCAGCACGAACACCACATTCGGCGCTCCGTCAGCAGGGTGCGGTCGCTCCTCGAAATGCGGCTCGGAATCCGCGAGCGTTCGCCCGATCGTTCCCTTGAAGTCAGTCAAAGCGTGCTCCTCGTCCCGGGGTGATGGGCTTGAACGTAGCAAACAATTTTCATAGGATGCGAAATAATCCCACTGGACGACGAGACGAGCAACCACTGATGGCCACCGACGACGAGACTCGCGCCAGCGTCGAGGTGACCCCCGGAGTTTGGGTATTGGCAGCCCAGGGCAACGCGTTCGCGGTTGAGACTCCCGATGGTGTGGTGCTGGTCGATACGGGACCCGGCGGCCGCAAGACCGAGAAGATGATCGTCGAGTTGAGGACCCGCACCGACGCCCCCGTCTGGGCGATCTGCTACTCCCACGGACACTTCGGCTACAACTTCGGCGCCCCGCAGTGGCTCGCCCACAACGCGGAACGTGGCGACGCGCCACCCCGGCTCATCGCCCACCGGAACCTTCCGCTCCGCTACGCCAGGTACCGCGAGACCGAGGGGTACCAGGCCACCCTCAACGAGATGCAGTTCCCCGGCATCACACAGAGGTTCACGCCACAGAAGGTCGATCCGACCGAAACCTTCGACGACCACATGGTGCTCTGCGAGACGCCGCGCATCGAACTGTTGTGGGTCCCTTCCGAAACCGATGATGCACTGGCGATGTGGCTGCCTGACACCCGCACGCTGTTCACAGGAGCAGCTGTACCCGCCGAGTTCATCCCCAACATCGGCACCCCGCAGCGCTCGCTTCGCCTGACGGGGCGTTGGGCCGACACGCTCGAACGACTGATCGAACTCCGCCCCGAGATCCTCGTGATCGAATTCGGTGACTTCGTCGTCGGCGAAGATCTCAACCTCGAACGGATGACCACCACGGTGCGGGCATTGCGTTGGCTGCGCAGTGAGGTCGTCGATCGCCTGAACCGGGGCATGAACGAGCGGGAGATCCTCGCCGATCTCGAGTATCCGCCCGAAGTCTTCGACTTTCCGTGGCTCAGCCACGCCTATGGCAGCCCTGACTACATCGTGCGAGATCTCGTGCGCGAAGAGAGCGGCTGGTGGGACCGCAACCCCACCTCGCTCCATCCGGCGGCGCCGGCCGATGTGGCCCGGGCCACGTTCGACGCCATCGCCGATCCCGACGCCGTGATCGCACAAGCGGAAGCGTTGGCCGCCGACGGCAACCCGCAACTGGCGATGCACGTCATCGACCTGGTTGCCCTCGGTCCCGACGACGAGCCGGCGGTGACGAGAGCTCGCGAGATCAAGTCCGATCTCTGCCGGGCACGGTCGAAGGAGATCGCGCCCTACCCGAGCAAGGGTTTGTACAAGTCCAGCGGCATACGACTCAAGCAGGGCATCATCTCTTGGGAGGGGGTGGGGCAATGAGCGAACGGCAACCGAATCTGCTGTTTCTCTACGCGGATCAACACCGGTCCGATGTGTTGGGCTCTGCCGGCAACGAGATCGTCGTCACTCCCCATCTCGACCGTCTCGCGGCCGAGGGGGTGCGCTTCGACCAGGCCTGGACCGAGGGCCCGATCTGCCAGCCGGCCCGAGCGTCGATGCTGACCGGTCGCTACCCCGACGACCACGGCGTGTTGGGCAACTTCGCCGGCGATTGCCTGCCCGAGTGGGACACCTTCCCCCGCCGTCTCCAGGAGGCGGGCTACACCACGGCGTCGATCGGCAAGACGCACTTCGACTCATGGCCGATGCTGGCCGAGCCCGGAACACCGCCGCCCGACGAGGAGTGGATCGGCAGCTTCGGCTTCGACCACGTGGTCGAGGAGTTTGACCGCTACATCCACATCGGCGATCAGATGACGCCATACATGCGCTTCCTGAGTGAGCACGGCGCCCTGGAGACCTACCGCGACGTGATCAGGGACAACTTTCGGGGCGGCGACCGCCACTGGAACGGCGCCACCTCCCCCCTGCCGCAGGAGCTCGACCTCACTTGTTTCCTCGCTGACGAGGCGCAGCAGTGGATCGGCCGCCAGCCGGCCGACC
>CALKOE010000054.1 GCA_938091985.1 uncultured Acidimicrobiales bacterium
GTCACGGCAACGCACGGTCTGTGTTTCACGTGAAACATGATCGACGCAGGTGTGAACGGACCGGCGGTAGCTGTGTGCTTCGTGGGATGATGTTTCACGTGAAACATTATCCGGATGGGGAAAACGTGGGGAGTTTTCCACAACGATGCTTGACCCACATGATCACAGCGGCGAGGATGACAACGCTCGGAGCGACACGCTCCAACGAAGGGAGAGTGCCTCGTGGCATTCGTTGAAGAGGACGCAACACCCGCGTCCGGGCCCCGCATCTTCGCGGTGGCCAACCAGAAGGGTGGGGTGGGTAAGACCACCACCACAGTGAACTTGGGTGCGTGTTTCGCTGACCTAGGTCAGCGGGTCCTGATCGTCGATCTTGATCCCCAGGCCAATGCAAGCACGGGTCTTGGACTGAATCCGCGTCAGCTCGACTACTCGCTCTACGACGTTCTGCTCCAGGACGTGCCGATGGAAGACGTGGTTGAACCCGTTTCGGTCAAGGGCCTCTATGTTGCCCCATCGAGCCTGGATCTCGCCGGTGCCGAGATTGAACTGGTCCCGGCCCTCAATCGTGAGCGCAAGCTGAAGGAAGCGATCCAGTCAGTTGCCGATGACTATGACATCGTCTTGATCGATTGTCCCCCATCACTTGGTCTGCTGACCATCAACGGCCTCACGGCCGCCAACGAGGTGTTGGTGCCGATCCAGACCGAGTACTACGCACTCGAAGGTCTTGGTCAGCTCATTCGCAATGTTGATTTGGTCACTCGGAATCTCAATCCGACTCTCGAACTCAGCACCATTGTGCTGGTGATGTTCGATGCTCGTACGAAGTTGTCGAGCCAGGTGGCCGACGAGGTTCGTGAGCACTTCGGCGACAAGGTGTGTCGACAAGTTATCCCTCGAACTGTGCGGCTCAGCGAGGCTCCCTCGTTCGGCCAGCCGATCACGGCGTTCGATCCGATGTCACGCGGTGCCATTGCGTACCGCGAACTCGCAAAGGAGATTCTCGGTGGCGAAGCGTAGCGGTCTAGGAAAAGGGCTCAGCTCGCTGATTCCTGCAGATGTCACAACCGAGGGTGCCGTGTATCGGGAGATCGACGTCAATGATGTCGTCCCGAACCGCTATCAACCACGCGAGCACTTCGATGAGGAGACGCTGGCGTCGTTGGCGGCCTCGGTCGCCGAGGTGGGAGTGATTCAGCCGATCGTCGTGCGTGAAACTGACGACGGTACGTATGAGCTCATTGCCGGCGAGCGGCGTTGGCGGGCAGCAAAGCGCGTCAACCTGCCTGCGATTCCGGCCTTGATTCGTGGGATCGACGATCTGTCGAGTCTCGAGACCGCGGTGGTGGAGAACCTTCACCGCCAGGACCTGAATGCTCTCGAAGAGGCGGCCGCCTATCAACAGCTGATCGAAGACTTCGAGCTCACCCAGGACGAGGTTGCGACACGAGTAGGACGCAGCCGTTCGGCGGTGGCGAATACGATTCGGCTGTTGCAGCTTCCTCCGACGGTGCAGCGGTTGGTGATCGAGGATCAGATCAGCGCGGGCCACGCGCGTGCGCTGTTGGGCACGCCTGACCGGGCTGAGCAGGAGCGACTCGCCAAGCAGATCGTGGCCGAAGGGCTCACGGTTCGCCAGGTGGAAGATCTGATGCGCTCCGACCTCGATGGCGAGGCTGAGGAAGATCATGACACCGAGGAAGCAGAATCCGTGGCAGACGCTGCGGATGACGCGAGCGCGCCAGAGACGCCAATTTTGGCTGAGCCGGCGGTGCTCGAGCTCGAGGAGCTGCTTGCGGCTCGCCTGTCGACCCGTGTCGCAGTCAAGCTGGGGAAAGGTCCCGGCAAGTTGGTCGTGGACTTCGCCGATTTGGACGATCTCGAGCGGATCTATCGAGTGATTACCCCACCAGGCACTGTGGTGTAGGCATTCTGCTAATCTTTTGCCACTTTAAATAGCGAAAGATTGAGTCCTGTGGACGGACTGGGGATAAGTCAGTCGCCGTCACTATCATCGGTAGCCGCTCCCCACGCGGTCACGGCCTCACGGAGCGCATCAGTGACTGCGGCGGCGCGCTCCACCACGAGCGCGGCGGGCCCGAGATGGCACCACACGGCCGGCATGCGGGTTTCTCGAAGTATTGGGAGCCGCATGCCCACATTCTCCACCGGCTCGGCGAAGAGGGGAGTGAGGGCGGTCGTGCAGTGGCGGGCGAGCGCCCGACCTCCGTGTGAGGTGAAGCCGTCGATCTCGAAGTAGGAGATCCGGCGATCGTCATGATCGGCCAGCGTCAGGCCGAGGTAGACAGTGCCATTCCACTCGTTTGCCGCTCGAGCCTGATCCGAGAGGTCGGGCTGATGAAGGGTGACGACTTCGGCGCCGTCGAGGCGCAGCCGTCGAGCGAGACCGTCGACGATCGCCGGGAGACCGCCCGCTTCGCCGATGACGATGCGTTGCCCGGTGACGCCGGTGTGGTCGCGGAGCCGCTCGAAGTCTCGGACTTCAGCGACGGTCTTCTCTCCGGATCGGCGGCCCGACAATCGCTCGAATGCGGCGACGGTTTCGCGACCAACCACTCCGTCTGAGGCCAGTCCCTGATTGTGCTGGAAGTCGCGCACCGCTCGCTCGGTGTCGGGACCAAAGATGCCATCGAGCCAACCAGCATCGAAACCGAGACTGCCGAGGCGATGCTGGAGATCGGTGACATCGTCACCTCGGGTCATGGGAGACCGGAGGTAGATCATGCGATCACCGAGCCGATAGTCGGCGTCGACGAGTGCAGCCCACGTTTGGCGGGCGCAGATGCCGTCTTCCACAAGCCGACGAGCAGCCTGGAAGGCGCGGAGCGCCTTCTCGGTGTGGTCGTCGAAGTGGTCGGGATCGCCGGACTCGTCGAATCCGGCCGCGGCGAGACGCTGATGGAGATCACGGACCGAAGGACCACCGTCGCCGTGGCGAAGCGGTAGTCCAGTCGGTTCGGATGTGGACGAGCGGGTCGACGGCGACATCGTCGCCGAGGATACTGCCCCCAGCTGCGTCGGGACCTACAGGTACTCGGCGATGTCGTCGAGCAGTGCCTGCTTGGGCTTCGCGCCGATGATGCGCTTGGCCTCTTCGCCATCCTTGAACAGAATCATGGTGGGAATACTCATGACCTCGAAACGACGCGCAATGTCGGATGCTTCGTCGACATTGAGCTTCGCGATCTTGATGTTGTCGCCCTGTTCGTCGGCGATCTCTTCGAGGATCGGCGCGATCATCTTGCAGGGTCCACACCACTCGGCCCAGAAGTCGACGAGCACCGGCGTGGAAGAGCTGCCGATCTCCTCGTCGAAGGTTGCGTCTGAAAGCGTGCTGATTGTTCCAGCCATGATGTTGGTCCTTTCCGGTGACCTGAGAGTTGAAACGCCGGCGACGGGCCTGCTATTCCCTCGCCGCGTGTGAGCGAGACCCTAGTCGTGCTGATCTTCGAGCCAGCGCTCGGCGTCGATCGCTGCCATACAGCCGGATCCGGATGCCGTGATTGCCTGGCGGTAGATGTCGTCTTGCACGTCGCCGCAGGCGAAGACGCCTTCGACATTGGTGTAGGACGAATCAGGCTTGGTGATCAGGTAGCCGTTGTCCTTCAAATCGAGTTGGCCGGCGAAGAGCCCGGTGTTCGGCTTGTGCCCGATCGCAACGAACACACCGGAGAACTGAACGTCGTTCACTTCGTCGGTGTTGACGTTGCGGAGCTTGAGTCCGCGGATCTGACCTTCGCCGAGATATTCCTCGACCACGGTGTCCCACATGATCTCGATCTTGGGATTGTCGAACGCCCGTTGCTGCATGATCTTCGAGGCGCGGAACTCGTCGCGACGATGAATGATCGTGACCTTGCTGGCGAAGCGCGTCAGGAAGCTGGCTTCCTCGATGGCGGAATCGCCACCGCCCACCACGGCGATCTCCTGATCGCGAAAGAAGAACCCATCACAAGTTGCGCAGGTGGAGAGTCCGTGACCGACGAGTTCGTTCTCGTTCGGGAGGCCGAGCATGAGTGACTGGGCACCGGTCGACACGATGATGGTGTTGGCGAGGTGAGTGGGCTCGGCGGCTTCGGGGTCGCCGACCCAGACCTTGAAGGGACGTTCTGAGAAGTCGACCCGCGATGCTTTGACAGTGTCGATCTCCGCTCCGAAGCGAAGTGCCTGGTTGCGAAAGTTCAACATCAGCTCGGGGCCCATGATTCCGTCGGGGAATCCGGGATAGTTCTCGACATCGGTGGTGAGCATCAGCTGCCCGCCGGGCTGGTCGCTGGTGCTACTCGGTTCACCCTCGAGCACGAGGGGTGCGAGGTTGGCTCGAGCGGTATAGATCGCCGCGGTGAGGCCGGCCGGGCCCGAACCGATGATGATGACGTCGCGAATGTCGCTCACAAGAGCTCCTGAATAGTCGTGATGAAGAACGATTGCCTGCCGGATACAACCACAGCGCTCGGCTGTGGATTCCCTCGGCTCAGCTGGCGAACCCGTAGGCGACGATCGCCACGAGGATGACGAAGTCAATCGCCCCGGCGATCATGAGTGGTCCATTGCCTTCTCGCTTGCGCATGGCCCACAGACCCAGACCGAGGACCGCCAACAGAGTGCCGATCAACAGATGAGCTGACCAGGTGGCATCGCCGACCCCGTTGCCGATGGGGAGATAGGCATCCGCGAAGCGGACCAGCATGATGAGCGTGAAGATCAGTGACGCGATGCCGAACACCATGGCAACGAGACCGAACACGATTCCGCGCAGGGCCCGCACCGCGTTGTCGGTGCCCATCGTGCGGGCTTTGTCGACGTATCCGATGATCGAATCAGTCGTGCTCGCGATCCAGTCGTCTTGCACGGTAGGGGTCTCTTCGGCCATGGCGAGCGATCCTATCCGCGGTCCTCTTCGGCCGCATCAGCTCGGTGTCGCGAGCAACGTGCTCTAGGGCGCGAGTAGGGATGGCTTCAGATCACAAGACTGCTGATCGATGACCAGAAGTACAGCTTCGCCGTCGCTGAGCTGGAACAGGCCGACGGTTACCGGGTCGCCATCGACGGTGGCCGTGGCGTAGTCGGCGGCCAACACCGTGTCGCCTTCGAAGTAGTCGACAATGAGCGCCACCCCGTCGCACTCGGTGAGGCCTGCAGACTCGAGGCGCAGCAGGGCCCGATCGCGGCGCTCGAGCTCGTCGAATGTTTGGGTGGTCGACGTGGTCGGCGGCTCTTGTTCGGTCTCGGTCAGGAACTGAGTCCACGTCTGGCTCAACCTGGTGCTGAGTTGGGCCATGTCCGTGAACTCGCCGAGGTCATCGGCGATGGGGTCGAACTGCGGATCGGTGTCGAACAACTGAAACGCGGTGCTGTTATCGGCAAAGAAGGCCTCGGCGTCGAAGTCACTGACGTCGTCGTTGCTCGTGGCGTCATCGGTCATGTCGTCCTCGGCCGATGCGCCTTCAGCGAAGTCGGCGCTGTCGTCGCCACCGCCGAAGTTCTCGTCGAGCGCGGCCTCGGCGGCCATGGCGCCGGCCGTGTCGGCATCACCGTCATCGGGGAGCGCGGTATCGAACGTGCTCTGTTCGCTGCTGTCGCCGCTCGACGCGGCGTCAGCGTCGTCGCCGGTGTCGATTGCTTGTAGTGCCGACACACCGAGGACGAGGACGACCGCGCCAGCGGCCACGGTTGCGAGCCGAGCGGGCCAAACGTTGCGGCGCCGGGTCGAGGCGGCCGCGAGATCGGTGACGTTGCCGGCTG
>CALKOE010000055.1 GCA_938091985.1 uncultured Acidimicrobiales bacterium
GCCGAAGGGGCGATGGACGCCGGCAACATGCTCAAGCCGATGCTCGCACGCGGCAAGCTCCGCATGGTGGGCGCGACCACCCTCGACGAGTACCGCAAGTATGTCGAGAAGGACCCCGCCCTCGAGCGCCGCTTTCAGCAAGTGCTGGTCGAGCCGCCGTCGGTGGATGCTGCGATCGCCATTCTGCGCGGCCTCAAAGAGCGTTACGAGGTGCACCACGGCGTGCGAATCCAGGATTCGGCCCTCGTTGCCGCAGCCGTGCTGAGCGACCGCTATGTCACGGGCCGGTTCCTGCCCGACAAGGCGATCGACCTGATCGACGAGGCCAGTGCCTCGCTGCGCATCGAGATCGACTCGGTCCCGACCGAGATCGATGTGGTCGAGCGACGTATCCGCCAACTCGAGATCGAACGCCTTGCGTTGGCGAAGGAAACCGACGCGGCCTCTGCCGAACGACTTGAAGACCTCGATCGCGAACATGCCGACCTGAGCGAGTCGCTGGCCGGTCTCACCGCCACCTGGCAGGCAGAGAAGGACGCCATCGCGTCATTGCGAGACCTCAACGAGGAGCTCGATTTCGTGCGCGGTGAGGTGGAACGAGCCACCGATCTCGAGATGGCGGCCGAGCTCCGGTATGGCCGAATCCCTGAGCTGGAGCGGCAATTCGAGATCGCCAGGGAGGAACTCGACAAGATCCAGGCCGAATCCTCGATGCTCAAGGAAGAGGTCGACGAGGAGGACATCGCCGAGGTCGTCAGCCGTTGGACGGGTGTGCCGATCTCGCGGTTGATGGAGGGCGAGGTCCAGAAGCTGGTGCGGCTCGAGGATCACCTGCATCAGCGAGTGGTTGGGCAAGAAGACGCTGTCGGCGTCGTTGCCAACGCGATTCGCCGATCGCGAGCCGGACTGGGCGATCCGCATCGCCCGATCGGCAGCTTCCTCTTCCTCGGCCCCACCGGCGTCGGCAAGACCGAGCTCGCTCGATCGCTGGCCCAGTTCTTGTTCGACGACGAGCGGGCCATGGTCCGCATCGACATGTCGGAATACATGGAGAAGCACTCCGTCAGCCGCTTGATCGGTGCGCCTCCTGGCTACGTGGGTTACGACGAAGGCGGTCAGCTCACCGAAACCGTGCGGCGTCGCCCCTACTCGGTGGTGCTGCTCGACGAGGTCGAGAAGGCCCACGGCGACGTGTTCAACGTCTTGCTGCAGCTGCTCGACGACGGTCGTCTCACCGATGGCCAAGGACGCACCGTCGATTTCGCCAACGTCGTATTGATCATGACGTCGAATCTGCCTGGTGAACCGGAAGACTTCTTCCGCCCGGAGTTCGTGAACCGCATCGACGACATCGTCCGCTTCCGGTCGCTGACCGAAGAGGATCTGGTTGAGATCGTCGACATCCAACTCCAAGGCCTGGCCGACCGGCTCTCGCAGCGTCGACTCACCCTCGACGTCGCGGATGAGGCGAAGCGGCTCATGGCAGCGCAGGGATACGAACCCGCCTTCGGTGCTCGGCCGCTCAAGCGGCTGATCCAGCGCTCGATCGGCGATCCTTTGGCGATCGCAATTCTCGAGGGTCGATACCAAGAGGGCGACACGGTCAACGTGGTTGTGGATGGCCCTGTGGACAACCGCACCCTCGTCTTGGGATAACTCTCGGCTGATCCCGCGGCCCGCAGCGTAAGCATCACCCTCCGTGGGTGATCCGACCACTAACTTTCTCCACAGGAGTACGGGAGAGTGATGTGAAGCTGCGACAGCTGTGGAAACTGCTGTCCGGCGTCGCCTTGCTCGTCACCGGCTTCCTGCTGGGTGCCTCGGCGCCGGCAGGAGCCACGACGGGTGGGTGAGCCGGCGACGTTGTTGTCGCGCTCGACGTCGCGGTGTGGTCCCGCCCCGGACACGACACCTACGGCTTCACGCTCAGCGAACCACTGGCCCCCGGTGAGTGGGCTGTCGCGACGAGTTCCTCCGACGAGTACTGGGGTCGTTCCGAGAGCAGTCAGTCGCAAGAACAATGGCTGCTCGACATCACCGACCATGTCGTGCTCGGGCCGACGAGCGATCTCGTCGACGGCACCGAGTCGGCAAGTACGACGGATTCGCTCGGTTCGTTCGTGAGTGAGGATGGTGTTCGCCACTTCACCGTGCGCCACGCAGCGTCGAGCACGCCGATGGGGACCAACTCGGTCACTGCCGACTGTGTGTCGTTCACACGTGTTGCCCCGCCGACCACGACGACGACCACCGTGCCGACGACTACGGCGCCGCCCACCACGACCACGATCGTGACCACCACCACGGTGGTGCCGTCGACGACCACGACGACCTCCGTTCCCTCGACGACCCTGCCTCCCGTCACGGTGCCGTCCACCACTCTCCCGCCCACGACGGTGCCACCGACCACGGTGCCGCCCACCACGTTGCCCCCGATCCCTGCGTCGGTCACCGCTGCCGCGGTCGTCGACTGTGCGGCCGGCCAGGTATTCGTACTTCTCGGCAACGAAGGAGAGCTCGGCGCAACGGTTGATGTCGCCCTGCCGCTCTCTGCCATCACCTCGGGGCTCGTCGTCGATGGTGGAGCCACGACGACCAGCAGCCTTCCGATCGGCGACCTCGAGGGCTCCGCTGAGATTCGGGTGACCGATTCGCTCACTGGCGAGACCTACCTACGCACCACGATCGAGATCGACTGCGGCGACCCGTCGCGGCCGACGGCCTCCACCCTGCTCGACTGCGCCACCGACGTGCTCGTCGTGGTTCTCGGCAACGACGCCGGCGATCCGGCCTCTCTCACTGTGATCCACGAACGGGTCGCCTCGATCGCCCAGGTCGACGTTCTGGCCGGTGAGACACTTCAGGTCGAGGTCGC
>CALKOE010000056.1 GCA_938091985.1 uncultured Acidimicrobiales bacterium
GCCGCCCTCAAACAGATGCCCGACGAACGCCTCTTCATCGCCGAGGCCGGAGCAATCACTTTCGCTCCGCACGCGGTCGCACGCTCAGAGGCGGCGCGTTCGGTGAGCAAGCACCCCGCAATCACCGGGATCTGTCACGACCTGATCGGTCCCGACGTTCGTCTCTATTGGGACCAGATCGTCTACAAGAAGCCCGCGAAGCCCCGTCCAGTCCCCTGGCACCAGGACAACGGCTACACCTACGTCGAGCCGCAGCAATACCTCACGATCTGGCTTTCATTGACCGACGCCACAGTCGATGCCGGGTGCCCGTGGGTGGTACCTCGGTTGCACCTCGACGGCACGCTGGCCCACGAATACGTCGACCCGTTGGGCTTCCAGTGTTTTGCCGACCACCCCGACGCGGTCGCGGCACCGGTTGGCCGCGGCGGCGCCGTCGTGTTCTCCTCCTTGACCCCGCACCTCACCGGCCCGAACATCACCGACGACGTGCGCAAGACCTACATCCTCCAATATGCGCCCGATGGAGCGAGAAAGCTCGATGACAGCTTCACCGCCGGTCACAAGGCAACCGGAGAACTCCAGAACGACGAGACCCGCCAGTACCTCGTTGTCTCGCACGGAGTAGCCGTCGTGTGAAGGGCTCGCTGGTGCCCGAGGCACTCGACGATCGCCTCCGCCCGCTGTTGTTGACCGTCGGCCCGGCAATCGCCGTCCTGGCCCTTCAGAACGCATTCTTCCGGACCGACCTCGGCTTCATGCTGCAGGGGGCCACGATCGGGCTCCTGACGGCGCTGATCGCGGTCGGCATGGCGCTGATCTATCGGGCCAATCGGGTTCTGAACTTCAGCCAGGCCGACCTCGGCTACATCCCCGGACTCCTGGGCGTGATGCTTGTCGCCGTCTCCGGGCTCAACTACTTCCTCGGCTTCTTCGTCGGCCTCGCGGTAGCGATCGTGGGGGGCGCGCTCGTCGAGCTGGTCATCATCCGCCGCTTCTTCCGGGCTGCCCGGTTGATCCTCACGGTTGTGACGTTGGGCCTGACGCAACTGCTCGTGTTCCTCGCGTTCTGGATGGCCGACCTCTGGGACGCAGAGTCCCGTTCGCAGCAGGTCAACTTTCCCGTCGAGATTAAGTTCACGCTGGAGTCGATCATCTTCCGGGAGGACGACATCGTCGTCTGGGTCATCGCTCCCCTCGCCATGGGGGCCGTTGCAATCTTCCTGCGCGGCACCGTCGTCGGCACCGCGATCCGCGGCGCCGCCGAACGGGCCGACCTCGCCAGTCTCCTCGGCGTACCTGTCAAACGTCTGCACACGATCGTGTGGTCCATTGCGGCGACGCTCGCCTTCCTCGCCATCTGGTTGCGGGCGGGCATCATCGGTCTCCCGGTCGGTGGGGCGCTCTCGTTCAACGTCCTGCTGCGGGCGCTGGCCGCGCTGCTACTCGGGAATCTCACGAATCTGCCGGCCATCGCCACCAGCGCCGTGGCTCTCGGGGTGCTCGAGACGAGCATGGTCGCCAACAACCGGAGTCCGGCCGAGAGTGGCGCGGTGCTCGCCGGCGTGATCATCGTTGCGCTCTTGGCTCGTTCGCTCTTCGGCCGTTCCGACAGCCGGGCCGAGGCCGACGACACGTCGACCTGGCAAGCGGCCGAGGAGATCCGCGACGTCCCGCCCGAACTGCGGCGGGTACCCGAGGTGATGATCGCCCGAATGGGCGTCGCGCTCCTGATCGCCGTCGGCACCCTGTCCCTGCCGATCTTTCTGGGCACCGCCGACCTCATCAAGGCCACCGCAGTCGCCGTCTTCGCCATAATCGGGGTCTCGGTGATCATTCTTACGGGGTGGGCCGGCCAGGTCTCACTCGGCCAGATGGCCTTCGTCGCCGTCGGCGCCGCGGTGACGGCCAAGCTCACCCACGTGTGGAACGTCGACCTCACCCTCGCCCTGTTGGCCTCGGCGGGAGTCGGGGCCGCCGTGGCAGTGGTGGTCGGCTTACCTGCACTGCGCCAGCGTGGACTCTTCCTCGCCGTGACCTCGCTCGGCTTCTCGCTCGCCACCACCAGCTACTTCCTCAATGACGAATTCTGGGTCGGATCATGGGTCCACGACAGCCCGTTCCGTCGGCTCCCGCTGTTCGGACGCGTCGACATCGACACCCCCACTCGCATGTACTACGTGGCGGTCGCTGCGTTGGCTCTGGTGCTCGTCGCCGTGCGAGGCGTCCGACGTACCCGAACCGGCCGGGTGCTGCTCGCCCTGCGGGAGAACGAAGCGGCCACCCAGATCTACGGCATCAGTCCCCTTCGGGCCAAGCTCACAGGGTTCGCGCTGTCGGGGAGCGTCGCGGCGTTCGCCGGCGGGCTGTTCGCCTACAACCTCAGGATCTACACGGCCTCGAGCTTCGAGCCTGGCGACAGCATCGAGGTGTTCGTGATGGGGGTCATCGGCGGTCTCGGTAGTCTCGCCGGCGGCGTCATCGGCGCGGTCTATCTCCAGGGCATGGGCTGGTTCCTGCCCGGCGAGTGGGTCTTCTTCGCCAGCGGCGTCGGCGTGCTCATCGTCCTCCTGGTTGTGCCATCGGGAATCGGCGGACTCTTCTTCTGGGTTCGCGACCAATGGCTGCGGTGGGTCGCCGCACGCCGCGGGATCGTCGTGCCGAGCCTGCTGGCCGATGTCGCTCCGACCCGGACCGAAGAAGATGCCGTACTCGGTGGCCATACCGCGCCCGGCGACGATGCCGCACCAGGGGACGATTCCGGCCCCCAGATGGAGCCCGCATGAGCCGCGTGAAGCCCATCGCCCAGGCAATCGCCCATCCGGTGCAGACGCTCGACGGAATAACCGGCGGCGGCCCGATCTATCCCCTACTCATCCTCTTCGGTCTGAACGCCGTCGACGAACTCGACCGCACTGCGTTCACCGTGCTCCTACCGGAGATCCGCGAGGAGTTCGGTCTCAACCTCACCGGCGTCCTGGGCATCGTGGCCGCCGTGGGAGCGGCCGCGCTGGCCCTGCAGGTGCCGATCGCCCAACTGGCCGACCGCGGCTCTCGTACCCGCCTGACACTCCTCGGTGCCGGCGTATGGGCCGTCTTTTCGTTCGTCACTGGCCTCGCCTGGGTGCTTTGGGCGCTCGCTGTCGCCCGGGCCGGCTCCGGCGTCGGTAAGGCGGTTGTCGACCCGACCCACAACTCACTGATTGCCGACTACTACGCGCCCGAACACCGCAACAAAGTCTTCGCGTTCCACCGGTCGGCCAACGTCCTCGGCCAGATCGTCGGCCCGATCGTCGCGGGACTCATCGCGTTTCAGTTCGGGTGGCGTTGGCCCTTCATCATCTTCGCCGTGCCGACCGCCATTCTCGTAGTCGTCGGGCTCCGTATGAAAGAGCCGATCCGCGGCGCTCACGAACGCCGGGCGATGGGGGCCAGCGAGGAGGCCATCGCCACCGAGGAGGAGGCGCCGTCCTACGCCGAGGCGTGGCGGATGATGTGGAAGATCGAGAGCCTCAGGCGGATTTGGTTCGCCCTCCCGTTCCTTGCAGCATCTCTCATCGGCTTCGGCACCTTCGCCTCGCTGCTCTACGACGAGGTCTTCAACTTCGACGAACGCGCTCGTGGCGTGTTGGCCGCGGTGGTCGAACCCGCCGGCCTCGTCGGCCTCATCATCGGCGCCAAGATCGGCACCCGCCTGATGGCCAAAGATCCCGGCCTCGTGCTGAAGTTTCTCGCCCTCACCGCCTTCTTCAACGCCGGGGTGATGGTGATCTTCGCCAGCGCGCCGGTCTGGTGGGTCGCCACCAGTGCTGCCGCTGTGGCGTCGCTCGTCAACGCCATATTCGTCCCGACGATCTTCGCCGTGCTGTCGATGGCGATCCCACCCCGAGCCCGAGCGCTGGGGTTCTCGATCGGCTCATTGTGGATCCTTCCCGGCCTCATCGTGCTCCCGTTGATCGGAGCGATCGGCGACGCCTGGGGCATTCGGTGGGGCATGGGCATGATGGCTCCCGTCTACCTCATCGGTGGTCTGATCCTCTCCACAGCCGGCTACGTCATCAAGGACGACATCGCCCAGGTCTGGCAGACCGCCGCCGCCCGCGCCGAGGTCGCCGCGGAACGTCGAGCAGGCCGCAGCAAGCTGCTCCTCGTCCGTGGTCTCAACGTCTCCTACGGCAACGTGCAGATCCTCTTCGACATCGATCTCGAGGTCGAAGAGGGCGAGATCGTCGCTCTGCTCGGCACCAACGGCGCCGGCAAGTCGACCCTGCTCAAATCGATCTCGGGCGTGGTCGAGGCCGACCGCGGCGCGATCATGTTCGATGGACGCGAGATGACCTTCGCGCCGCCAAACGAGGTCGCCCAGCGGGGCGTGATCCAGGTCGCGGGTGGCCAGGGGGTCTTCCCCTCACTGTCGGTCCAAGAGAACCTCGACGTCGCCGGCTGGCTTCACCGCCGCGACCCGGAGGGTCTCGCCGCCGACACCGCTCGGGTCTACGAGTTGTTCCCGGCCCTCGATTCACGGCGCAGCGAACCGGCTGCCAATCTCTCCGGAGGCCAGCAGCAGATGCTCGCTATCGCCATGGCGTTGCTCGGGCGGCCGCGACTGCTCATGGTCGACGAACTGTCACTTGGTCTGGCCCCTGTGATCGTGGAGCAACTGCTCCCCGTCCTGCGCCAGCTCGCCGATGAGGGCGTGACGATCATCCTCGTCGACCAGTCGGTCAACGTCGCGCTCACCATCGCGGACACGGCGTACTTCATGGAGAAGGGCGAGATCCGATTCCACGGCCCCACTGCCGAACTGCTCGACCGCCCCGATGTGCTCCGCTCGGTCTTCCTCGAGGGTGCCGGCGCCGCCATCGGGACCTCCACCGGCGACAGCCGAGGCCAGAACGTCGTGGTCAGCGAGCGTAAGCCTGTCACCGACACTGACGCTGACACTCCCCCGATCCTCGAGACAGTCGATCTCATGAGGAGCTTCGGCGGCATTC
>CALKOE010000057.1 GCA_938091985.1 uncultured Acidimicrobiales bacterium
CCGAGAACCTGCTGCCCGACGACGACGCCCTCACCGAGGCGATCGACGAGATGGCCGGCCAGTCCGGAATGGCGGGCGCCGAGCTCAAAGAGCGTCTTACCGAGGTCGGACAGATCAGCCCTCTACGCGCTGACCTGGGCAAACGTGATGCTTTGGAGTGGCTCACCGAAAACGTCGAGCTGGTGGACGAGAATGGTGAGCCGATCGACCGGGCACTGCTGGAGTTCCCGGAAGTCGATGCCGAAGAAGAGATCAACGAAGTGATCGAAGCAGAGGCAGAGGGAGAAGAAGAGTGAGCATCCACACCAACATGAGCATCCCGCCCCAGAACTATTTGGTGCCGACGGTCGTCGAGCAGACCAACCGCGGCGAGCGTGCGTTTGATCTCTACAGCCGGTTGCTGAAGGAGAACATCATCTTCATCGGCACCCCGATCGACGACACGATCGCCAACCTGATCTGCGCCCAGCTGTTGCACCTCGAGTCGGAGAACCCCGACAAGGACATCAACCTCTACATCAACTCGCCCGGGGGCGACATCAACGCCCTCTTCGCGATCTACGACACGATGTCCTACATCAAGCCCGACATCACGACGATCTGCTTCGGCCAAGCCGCATCCGCGGCTGCCGTGCTTCTCGCCGCCGGCGCCAAGGGCAAGCGCATGGCGCTGCCCCACGCTCGCATCCTGATCCACCAGCCCTACGCCGGGGCGCAGGGTCAGGCCAGCGACATCGAGCTGATCGCCGCCGAGATCGCCCGGATGAAGAGCTCACTCGAAGAGGTGCTCGCGTACCACACCGGCCAGCCGGTCGAGAAGATCGCGAAGGACACCGATCGCGACTTTGTAATGAGCGCGCAGGAGGCCAAGGAGTACGGCATCATCGATGAGGTCATCGATACGCGTAATGTGGTCGACAACTCCGGACCGATCACCGCGATCGGCTGAACAAGCTCAGAGACGTCCGTCAAGAAGCTGAAGGGGAAGCTGCGTGGCAAAGTTCGGTGAAGGTGGAGAACTTCTGAAGTGCTCCTTCTGCGGGAAATCGCAGAAGCAGGTCAAGAAGCTCATCGCCGGACCAGGCGTGTACATCTGCGATGAGTGCATCGAGCTGTGCAACGAGATCATCGAGGAGGAGCTCGCTGAGACCTCCGAGGTGAGCCTGGGGGAACTTCCGTCGCCACGGGAGATCTACCAGTTCCTCAACGACTACATCGTCGGCCAAGACACCGCGAAGCGGATCCTGGCTGTTGCCGTCTACAACCACTACAAGCGTGTGCAACTCGGCGCTGGGCTCGACGGCGAAGTCGAATTGTCGAAGTCCAACATCTTGCTCATCGGTCCCACCGGCTGTGGCAAGACGCTCATGGCACAAACGCTGGCTCGCATGCTCAACGTGCCGTTCGCCATCGCTGACGCCACGGCGCTCACCGAGGCCGGCTACGTGGGCGAGGATGTCGAGAACATCCTGTTGAAGCTGATCCAAGCCGCCGACTACGACGTCAAGAAGGCCGAGACCGGCATCATCTACATCGACGAGATCGACAAGGTCGCTCGCAAGAGCGAGAACCCGTCGATCACCCGAGACGTGTCGGGCGAGGGTGTGCAGCAGGCGCTGCTGAAGATCCTCGAGGGCACCACTGCCGCGGTGCCGCCGCAGGGCGGCCGCAAGCACCCGCACCAGGAATTCATCCAGATCGACACCACCAACGTGTTGTTCATCTGCGGTGGAGCGTTCGCCGGCATCGAGAAGATCGTGGAGAACCGCATCGGAGCGAAGGGCGTCGGCTTCGGAGCCGACATCCGCAAGGCCGAAGACAAGGATCTCGGCGCGATCTTCGATGCCGTGCTTCCTGAAGACCTCACCAAGTTCGGTCTGATCCCCGAGTTCATCGGCCGTCTGCCGGTGGTCGGTGCCGTGAGCCATCTCGACGCCGAGGCGCTCATCGAGATCCTCACCGAGCCGCGCAATGCGCTGGTGAAGCAGTATCAGAAGATCTTCGAGTTCGAAAATGTCGAACTCGAGTTCACCGAGGATGCGCTCGTCGCCATCGCCGAAGAAGCGATCAAGCGCAACACCGGCGCTCGCGGCCTCCGCGCGATCCTCGAGGGCTCGCTGCTCGACGTGATGTACGACCTTCCCGGCCGCGACGATGTCTCCCGTGTCATCGTCGACCGCGACACCGTCATTGACGGAGCCGAGCCGACGCTCGTCACCGCCGGAGACGAACGCGCCGCGAGCTAGCGGCAACGCTTCGCGTTGCTTGGAGTTCTGCTGCGCAGAACTCCCGGACGGCACTACATCGGGCACACTGCAACGTGGACTACCTCGAAGCGCTCGATCACCTCGACTCTCTGATCAACTATGAGGCCATGCCGCGTGCCGGCGCGATCGAGGGTCTCAGTCTCGAGCCGATGCAGGCATTCATGGTCGCCCTCGGCGACCCGCAGTTGTCGTATCCGGTCATTCACGTCACCGGCACGAATGGCAAGGGTTCGACCGCTCGGATGCTCGAGTCGATCCTCACTGTGATGGGCCTGCGCCCCGGCCTCTACACGAGTCCACATCTCCACGAGCCACGCGAGCGAATTCGGATCGGTGGAGAGACGATCAGCGAAGAAGACTTCGCGCTGGCGATTGCCGATGTCGTGCGTGTCGAAGACGTGCAGGGACTCGGACCGCGTACCTGGTTCGACACGGTGACGTCGGCTGCGTTGCTGTTGTTCGGCAACGAGGCAGTCGACGTTGCGATCGTCGAGGTCGGGATGCTCGGCCGTTTCGATTCGACCAATGTCGTGCGAGCCGACGTCGCCGTGGTGACCAACGTCGGACTCGACCACACCGATGGTTCCGACGGCTGGCGCGCCCGGGTAGCGAGCGAAAAGGCCGGGATCGTCGAGGCCGGACACCCCGTCGTGAGCGGCGAGGCCGACGACGAACTTCTCGGCCTACTCGAGGCGGAGTCGCCATCGGCTGTGGTCGCAATGGATCGCGACTACGCCGTCGTTCAGGATCAGATCGCAGTCGGCGGCCGACTCATCCACGTGAGCACGCCGCGTGGGGACCACGAAGACGTGTTCGTTCGCCTCCATGGTGAGCACCAAGCGTCGAATGCTGCAACCGCGATCGCAGCAGCCGAGGAGTTCTTCGATGCTGCGCTCACCGAAGAAGTGATCACCGAAGCATTCGACACGGTGACGGTGGAAGGCCGACTGCAGGTCGCTCATCGATCGCCGCTCGTTGTGGTCGATGCCGCCCACAATGCGCCGGCAGCTGAGGCGCTGGCCCAGGCCGTTGAAGAGGAATTCGGAGGCGGCTCGCGGCGCTTCCTGGTGATCGGGATGCAGGACGGGCGAGATCCTGCCGCAGTGCTCGAGGCGCTCGATGCGTCCTCCTATGAAGTTGTGGTGACCTGCACCGCTCCGACTCCGCGGGGAGTGGAGGCCGAGGTGCTCGCACACGCCGCCCAGGCGGCAGGTGCGCGGGTCGACGTTGTGGCCGATGTGGCATCGGCGCTCAACCACGCGGTGTCGCTCGCGGCCGACGACGATCTTGTCGTTGTGGCGGGGTCGACCACAGTCATCGCCGTGGCGTTGTCGCTCGCCGACGAGTGGTGAACGCCGGTCAACTGCGCATCACTGGGTCCGGCGACCCGCTCCAATCAGGCCGCACGCCCCATGCCGTGTTCGCAGATCGGCACGTTTGACCCATCGATAGCGATACTCGGATGTGCCGATGAACTTCCCGTGGGAAAGATCCGAGCAACCATCAACCGATTCGTTCGCCGAGGCGACCGTGGAGCCAGCGGCGTCGAATACGCCCTCGTCGTCAGCCTGGTGCTGACCGGGTCCACCGCCAGCTTCGAGATGATGGATGAGCGGATAGAGACGCACTACAGCGAGACGGCCAACGACATCGGCCGCGCTGACCTCGATCACTTCAACGTCACGACCACCACGTGCGGCGATTGCGCGACCGAGACGACGACCACGACCACCACCACGCTGCCGCCGACCACCACGACGCAGGCGCCGCCTCCCACCACGACGTCGACCACCACCACGACGACCACGACGACGACGACCACCACCACGCTGCCGCCGACCACCACGACGCAGGCGCCGCCCACCACGACCGCAGCACCGAGTGACCCCGGTGCCGACTTGGACTTCACCAACCTGACCTACGAGGACTTCAACGGCTGGAAGGCGAAGACGAGGATCGTGTTCACCGACGATGAGGGCGACCGGCTCGAAGAAGTCGACTTCCAGGTGACCTGGGTGACCGCTCAAGGCGAGACCCGGACGAAGACCTACACCACCAACGGCTCGGGCAAGAAGTCGCCCGCCTGGGGCGGCCGAGACGAGGACGACTTCCCGATCGTGATGACGATCGACTGGATCGACGACGACGGCGACACCTTCACTCCGAACCCGTCGACCTACGAAATCACCAAGTACTGATCCGAGACGGCACCGATAGCCTGCCCGGCATGGATCGCACTCTCGTCATCTGCAAGCCCGACAGCGTCGAACGTGGACTCGTCGGTGAGATTCTCGGCCGGTTCGAGCAGAAGGGGTTCACCCTCGCTGCCGCGGAGCTCCGGACCCTCGATGCCGACACGCTCGGCCGCCACTACGAGGAGCACGTGGGCAAGCCGTTCTACGACGGCCTCGTTGAGTTCATGAGTCGTGGTCCCGCTCTGGTCGCCGTGATCGAGGGTCCTGAAGACACCTGGAAGTCCGTGCGTTTGATGATGGGGGCGACCAACCCGCTCGAGAGCGCGCCGGGCACGATCCGGGGCGATCTCGGCACCCAGTTCACCGAGAATCTGGTGCACGGCAGCGACTCGCTCGAGTCCGCCGAGCGCGAGATCGGGATCTTCTTCCCCAACCTCTGATCCGGGGC
>CALKOE010000058.1 GCA_938091985.1 uncultured Acidimicrobiales bacterium
GCTGCGGCTGTATCCGCACGACACCGATGCGGTCGAGCAACTTGCGCTCATCCGTGCGCAAGCCGCACGCGCCGCCGACGTCGGCTACGACGGTGTGATGGTCAGCGAACACCACGCTGACTTCCCTGGCTACCTCCCGAACCCGATGCAGCTCGCCGGGTTCCTGCTCGATGCGATGCCGTCCGGTTGGGCGGCTGCGTGTCCGTTGTTGCTGCCGATGAAGCCCTACGCGTTGGTGGCCGAGGATCTGGCGTGGCTCGACGCTGCGTATCCCGGTCGAGTCGGCGCCGGGTTCGCTGCGGGCGCGCTCCCGGTCGACTTCGAGCTCGCCGAGGTGCCCTTCGATGAGATCGTCGCTCGCTTCAAAGACGCGTTGCCGCGAGTCGTGGCCGCACTTCGGGGCGACGACGACACGCCGCTCGGCGCCGATCGAGCCATTGCGCGCACCGGCCAACATCCCTTGCCGATGGTCGTTGCTGCGCAGAGTCCGGGCGCCGTTCGGCGCGCCGCTCGGCTCGGGGTCGGAATCCTCTACGACAGCCTGCAGACAGCAGAGGTCACGGCCCGACTGAGCGACGTGTATCTCGAGGCTGGGGGCACGGGCCCGCGGATCGCCATTCGTCGGGTGTGGATCGGAGACCCGCCAAACGACGAGATGGCCGCGCAGATGGCGCACTACCGGAGCTATGCGCCGGAGTCGGCGATGAAGAACTGGGACGGTGACCAGCTGATAGCGGCGCCCACCCCGGGAGAGGTTGCAGAACGGCTGGGCGACTTCCTCGATGCGGCCAAGTGCGACACGGTCAACGTGCGGGTGCACGTCAAGGACCTCACTCCCGCGCAGGTCGATGAGCAGCTGTCCCAACACAGCGGCGAGTTCCTCGACACGCTCCGAGCCCGACTCGCCTGATGGACGCCGTCGAGCCTCCCGATCCGGCGGCTCTCGACGACGCAACTCGTGAGCTGGTCGCACTCACCGGTTTCCGCAACGGGGGCGAACCCTTGGCGATCATCGAGGTGCTTGCCCACCGTCCTGAGATGGTCGGGCCATTTCTCCAGTGGTCGGCGGCGTTGGCCGGGGCCGGGGCGCTCGGCGTGCGTCGTCACGAGATCGCCGCGCTCCGAGCGAGTTGGCACCATGGGTCCGACTACGAGTGGGGCAACCACGCTCGCTACGCCCTCGACGCTGGTGTGAGCGAGTCAGAGCTCGATGCGATCGGTCGACCTGATGGTGCGACGACCTTCACCGACGAAGGCGATCGGCTCGTGATCGAGCTCGTGGATCAGATGATCGAGGGCGGAGAGGCGACGGCTCGAGAGCGAGTTCGGGACCTGCTCGGTGATGCTGCGCTGGTCGATCTGGTCTGGACCGTCGGCCAATATGTCGGCCTGTCGCTCGTGGCCGACACGCTGGCCCTGCCGATCGGCGACCTTCGACGTGCGCCGCCGCATCCTGATCATTAAGGTCGAGCAATGGCCGAGAACAGTGTTCTGCCAAATCCGGAACAGCGTTCCGCCCCCGCATCGGATTCGCTTGCCGAACAACGAGCGGCGCGTCGTGTGCGCCGTCAGCAACAGGCTTACGCGGAGGAGCTGAACGCGCTCGTCAGTGCGGCATTCGCAGTAGTGGCGCGCACGGGTTCGATCGACGCGTCAGTCAGGGAGATCCTGAAAGAAGCCGGCCTGTCGAACCAAGCCTTCTATCGCCACGTCGACAGCAAGGACGAACTGCTGTTGCTCATGCTCGACGCAGGGCGACGGACCCTGGTCGACTACCTCGGGCGGCAGATGGCTCCGTGCCTGACGCCCGCCGATCGAACTGCGATGTGGGTTCGCAGCGTGCTGGCGCAGGGTCGCGATGACGATGTCGCGCGACGCACGAGGCCGTTCATCGCCCAGGTCGACCGCTTGGCCGAACTCTTCCCGGAAGAGCAGCGCCGCTCCGAAGATCTGCTGATCGATCAGGTCGCTCAGGCCGCGGGCGTACCCACCGAGGTCGCCACCGCGATCTATGACCTGGCCTTCGGCGCACTGGCCCGCCACCTGCGCCGAGGAACGAAACCAACTGATCGTGACGCCGATGTGCTGATCGCGATGGCCCAACAATTCGCCCGCAGGGAGAGCTGATGTCTGAGGACCAACAACCGTCTGAGGATCAACGACGGTGGGGAGATGTCGGCACGACATTGCTCTTCGAGAACGATCGAGTGCGGGTGTGGGAGCTTCGCCTCGAACCGGGGGAGCGGTCTGATCTGCACCACCATGAGAACGACTATGTGATGGTGCAGCTCGCCGGCGACCAGGTCGCCGCCGAGTTCGAAGCCGACAGTGACGACGCCTTCGGCGGTGCCCAGTTCCCTGATCGAACGATCTCCGGCCCGGTCAGCCCCGGCATGGTGGTGTGGGGGAGCGCAGGCGGCAAAGAAACCGCGGTCAACGTGGGCACCGAGACCTTCCGGGAGATCGTCGTGGAGCTCAAGTGAGCGAACGCGAAGTGCTGCTCACCGGGATCGGTGGGCAGGGAGTGCAGCTCGCCGCTCGCGTGCTCGCCGAGGCAGCAATCGTCGACGGGAAAGAGGTGCAGTTCTTCGCGAGCTATGGCGGCATGATGCGCGGCGGCAACACCGATGCGACGGTCGTGGTGGCCGACGAACCGATCGATGCTCCACCAGTGGTGGCCAAGGCGTGGGCCGTGCTCGGCATCCACCCCGCCCACCTCGCCGATCCGTTGGCGCGGCTTCGCGGCGATGGCATCCTGCTCCTCAACACCTCGGTGGTCGAGGTCGACGGCGTCGAGTCACCCGATGGAGTCACCCGGCTCGAGCTCGCGTGCTCCACGGTCGCCCACGATGTTGGCAACCCCATGGCCGGCGCGCTGGTCGCAGTCGGCGCCCTCGCCGCATCGACCGGGCTGGTCGAACTCGCCTCACTCGAGGCTGGTGTCGATCGAGCACTGCCGAGCTATCGGCGCCAACACGTCGAGTCGAGCGTGGCGGCCATTCGAGCCGGAGCGGAGCTGGTGGCATGACCCTCACCCGTGGAACCGTCGTGATCGACCGCGAGGCCTGCAAGGGATGCGACCTGTGCATCGATGCCTGTCCGCCTCGGGTGTTGGAGATGACCACCACCGTTGTGAACACCATCGGGCATCGGTTCCCGTTGCTGATCGCTCCGGGCTGCACGGGCTGCAAGGCCTGTTCGCAGATCTGCCCGGACTTCTGTTTCCAGGTCTACAAGTTCGATGAGCCGAAGGAGATCCCGTGGCCCGTCGACTGATGGAAGGCTCGGAGGCGATTGCCGAGGCGATGGTCGCAGTCGACTGTCGATTCTTTGCTGGGTACCCGATGACGCCGTTCACGGAGATCCTCGAACGGATGGCAGAGTTTCTGCCGCCTGTCGGCGGGGTCTGCATGAACGCTGAGTCCGAACTCGAGGCCATCGGCATGGCGTGGGGGGCTGCCGCCACCGGCGCTCGCGCCGCGACCGGTTCGACCGGTCAGGGTCTTGCGCTGATGCAGGAGTCGATTTCGGAGATGTGCACGGCCCGCATCCCGCTCGTGGTGATCAACATGGGGCGCGGCCAGGGCGACTACTTCCAGGCCACCCGCGGAGGTGGCCATGGCGACTATCGCACCCCGGTGCTGGCGCCGAGCACGGTCGCCGAGGCGGTGGAACTCGTACCGCTCGCCTTCGATCTCGCCGATCGGTGGCGAAATCCGGTCCTGATCTACGGCGACTACTACCTGGGCCACACCAGCCAGGCAGTCGAAGTTCAATCAAAAGATCATGCTTCGACAGGCCGTGCGGTCGCGGACAAGCCGTGGGCGCTCGACGGTTCCACCGGTGGGTCGGGGCGAGCGAAATTGCTCTCATCGTTGGGTGAGGCCAAGCAGCGCGATGGCGTTGGCTATGACCTCGCTGAGCACCTCGAGCGGGCGGGCGCGGCCACCCTCGAGATGGGCGCAGGGATCGAACCGTTTTGTGATGTGGGCCATTGCGACGATGCCGATCTGGTCGTCGTCGCGTTCGGCACGATTGGTCGGTTCGTTCGCTGGGTGGTCAAGGAGCTTCGATCCGAGGGACACCGGGTCGGCTACGTGCGCCCGATCACGCTGTTCCCGTTCCCCACCGAGGCAGTGGTCGAGGCTGCCGCCGGGGCCCGCTCCGTTGCGGTCTACGAGAACAACCTCGGCCAGATGATCGACGACGTGCGCCTCAGCGTGCTCGGGTCGTGTCCCGTCGAGTTCATCGGGGGCCTTTCGATGGACTCCTCGGGGTTCGGTGTGGGGCCGGAAATCGATGCGCCGAAGATCCGAGCCCGGATCCTCGCCGAACTCGAACGAGTGGAGGCTCGCTAATGGACACAGAACTCGTGGGTCAACGCGTCGTCTTGCGCACAGATCGCCGTCCCGACGACGCGACGCTGGTCGACGACTTCACACCGGAGCTTGTCGACGTGGGCGCGCATCATCTGTGTCCTGGATGTGGCGAACCGATCGCGATTCGCTCTGCCGTGGAGTGCATCGCCGAGCTCGGCGCCGTCGAGCGCACGATCTCGGTATTCGGCATCGGGTGCTACACCGCCTTCTCCAACAATCTCGACATCGAGGTGCTGCAGGCGCTCCACGGCCGAGCGCCGTCGCTGGCCACCGGTGTGAAACGGATGCGCCCCGATGCGCTGGTACTCACGGTGCAAGGCGATGGCGACATGGTCAACGAGGGTCTCCAGGAAGTGCTCCACGCCGCGGCGCGGGGCGAGAACATCACCTGCGTGCTGTTGAACAATGGCGTGTTCGGTGAAACCGGCGGCCACATCACCTCCACCACCGTGCTCGGACAGCGAACCAAGAACACCCTCGATGGGCGCGACGCCGAACGAGACGGCTACCCGATCCTGATCGGCGACCTGATCGCCTCGATGGGCGGCACCGCCTACGCCGCTCGTGGCGCGGTCAACGACGCCGGCAACGTCGCCCGCACCCGGCGCATGCTGGCGGCTGCATTTGCCACCCAGGAGCGAGGCGAGGGTTTCTCGTTCGTGGAGATCCTCACCATGTGTCCGACCGGTTGGTTCATCGAGACTCAGGAATCCCCTGACTATCTCGCCGATGTCATCGCCGGCACGCACCAGATCGGGGTCCTCAAGGGCGGAGATGTCCCGAAGGGCGATCGATGACCGTTCCGTTGCTTGTGGGCGATGTGTTGCGCAACGCGTCGGTGGGAGCTCCTGATCGTGCGGCAATCGTGCTCGGCGCCGAACAGCGGACGTTCTCGGAGCTGATCGAGGCCGGTGAGCGGTTGGCGGCCGGTCTCCAGCGACGAGGCATCGGCGCCGGCGATGTCGTGCTGGTGCTCGGCACCGTGGCGATCGACATGGCCGACCTCTTTGTCGGCTGTGCCTTGTTGGGGGCGGTGTTCGCGCCGGTCGACCCTCGGCTCCCCGAGGAGACATTGGCCGCGATCGAGAGCCTTGCGGCGCCCGCGCTCGTTGTTCGCTCGGGCGAGATCGATGCGCTCGCCGATGGCGGAGCGACCGTCGCTGCGGCAGTGTCCGAGTCGGACCCCCACGTGGTGTTCTTCACCTCGGGCACGAGCGGCCTGCCCAAGGGCGTGGTCATTTCTCACCGGGTGAGCGTGCTGCGGAGCCATCCAGGTTCACAGCTCGAGCCGAGGGGCGCGCTGGTGTGCCCCTATCCGCTCTTTCACATGGCGGGCTGGACGATGGCGATGCAGCAGTGGCACGCCCGCGACACCGTGGTGTTTCTCGATTCGCCAACGGCGCCGGAGATCATCGCCGCGGTCCGCGACCACGATGCCGCGCGACTCAACGCGATTCCCGGTGTGTGGCAGCGGATCCTTGATGACCTCCGAGAGACCGGCGCCGAGCCGCTCTCGTCGCTGCGCTTTGCCGACACCGGCACCTACGCCACGCCGCCGGAGCTGCTCGCAGCAATCGCAGAGGCCGCGCCCAACGCGCATGTCCGCGTGTTCTACGGCTCGACCGAAGTCGGCAACGTGACTGCGCTCGACCACGGTGACGTGCTCGAACGTGTGGGCAGTTGTGGACGACCGAGTCCGCTGGTCGAGCTTCGCCTCGGCGACGGCGACGAGATGCTTGTCCGCACACCTGTGGCGTTCACTGGGTATCTCAACGATGCCGATGCGACCGAGGCGGCCTTCGACGGCGACTGGTTTCGCACCGGCGACGTCGCTGCAGTCGATGCCGACGGCTTCATCTCGATCGTGGGTCGGCTCGGCCAGATCATCCGGACCGGAGGCGAGTCGGTGTCGCCCTCGCAGGTGGAACAGGTCTTCATCGGGATGGAGGGCATCGCCGACGTTGCGGTGATCGGCGTGCCCGACGCCCAGTGGGGTGAAGTTGTGACGCTCTGTGTCGTCGCCGACGCCGATCTCTCGCTCGAAGCCCTGCTGACCGACATTGAGCTTGCCCCCCACGCGCGGCCGAGGCGTCTCGAGTTCGTCGACGAGATTCCCCGCACGGCTGCGACCGGCCAGATCGATCGGCGCAGACTCCTCAGCCTGGTGGTCGATCGGCCGATGTAGGTCGTATGACCCACACGGATTCCCCCGAGCTGGATCAGCAGTTCGCGGACAAGGTCGCCGAGATCAACGAGCGCGCCGCAGACGAGGCGGGGCGCAAGGCGATGTGGCGCACCCATCACCACCCCGATCAATACGACCGGTGCGTGCTGATCGGCGAGACCCACGTCTGTCGCCGATGTCTGACGCTCTACCCGGTCGCTGCGCTGTTCGCCGCGCTCACCCTCATCGGGTGGTCGCTGTGGCCCGACTCGCTCGATCTGTGGTTCATCTGGCTGCCCTGCATCCCGGCGACGCTCGACTTCGTGCTGGAACAGATCCAGGTGATCCGCTATTCGGCCCGTCGCCAGTTCCTCACCACGTTGCTTGTCGCCCCCGCACTCGGCCGCGGCATCGGGCACGAACTCCAGGATTCGTTCTCGTGGGAGCTGTGGGGGCCGGTGCTGTGCTTTTGCACGATCTGGTTCTTTGCCGCGATCGCCGGCTATCGCATGAGGAACCCTTCCCTCTAGCCCCGCGCTCTGGAGAAGGAGGGCCGTTTGACCCTTGTGAGCTGCGGTTCGACGAGGAACGCTTTGTCATGGCCCAGTACTCCGCGACGATCAATGTGGACGCGTCCCCGGCGGACGCCTTCGTCTACCTCTCCGACCCGCTCAACCGCAGCGAGTGGGACCCGTCCGTGCGCAGTGTCGAACGCTCGGGTGACCACTTCGACGTGACGGTTGGCTTCTACGGCAAGGCGATCGACGCCACCTACTCCGTCGACGAAGTCGTCGAGGGATCGAAGGTCGTCTTCGAGATCGGCGGCAAGGTCAAAGGCCGCGA
>CALKOE010000059.1 GCA_938091985.1 uncultured Acidimicrobiales bacterium
GGGCGGCGCGTCGGTCGTGGCGGACAACACGTCTTCGGGAAGCGCCACCACCACCGGGCCGGGCCGACCGCTGAGCGCCCGCTTGAATGCCTCCGCCATGAGCGCGGAGGCGTCGTCGACCGACTCGATCTCGGTAACCCACTTGGCCAACCCGCCGAACATCTGGCGGTAGTCGACCTCCTGGAAGGCTTCTCGGCCCTGTTCGTGCGTCGCCACCTGCCCGACCAGCAGCAGCATCGGAGTGGACGCCTGCTGCGCCGCGTGGACCCCGATGGAGGCGTTGGTGGCTCCCGGCCCGCGTGTCACAAGGCAGATCCCCGGCGCCCCGGTGAGCTTCGCCCACGCTTCGGCCATGTAGGCGGCGCCACCTTCGTGGCGACACGTGACGACGCTGATGTCGGTGTCGTGGAGGGCATCGAGGACGGGCAGGTAGCTCTCACCGGGCACACCGAAGGTCGTGGTGACTCCATGGGCAATCAGACTGTCGACGATCACCTGGCCGCCGGTACGCGTCATGTGACGTAGCCCTGTCGGCGGTCGTGCTCGTCGGCTTCGGGGTCGCGCTCATCGGGGTCACCGAAACCTCCGCCGCCGGGGAGGTGCATCACGAGACGTCGGTCGGCAGGAACGGTCTGCTTGCCCTTCGTTGGAAACGGCGTGCCGTCGTCGAGTTCCACGCGCCCGGGCGCACCCTGCTCGCCTCCCTCGCGACCACGGGCCGGGTTGTCGACTCGGTCGAACATCGCGGCGAACTCAAACTGGTAGCCATCGGCCGGACCGACCTCGATGACCTGCCCGAGTCCTCCCCGCTGTCGACCGGCGCCCCCCGAGTCGGGGCGGAGCTCCTTGCGCCACACGATGATCGGGCCGACCTGTTCGGTCGCCTCCACCGACATGGTGCGCACGCCGGAAGGAAAGGCAGTCGCCGACAGGCCGTCGAGCGTGGGACGGGCGCCGGTGCCGCCGCTGTTGAACATGAGGATTTCGACCGGGGGCTGCGGGTTGTCCGTCGCGGCGCTTCGGGCGCTCGCCTGGAAGTTCCACAGCGCCCCGGCGCCCTCGGCCGGGACGACATCGGGCAGGGCTTGCGCGATGGCTCCGAGGCAGAGGTCGGTCACGAAATGGCCGATGACGTGGCGTACCGCCACGGGTTGCGGGTGGGTGGCGTTGAGGATGACGCCCGGCGGTGCCGACACGGTGAACGGCGCCAGCGAGGCGAAGTTGTTCGGCAGTTCGGGAGCGAGTGCCACGAGCATGCCGTAGGTGAAATACGCCTGCGCATAGGTGATCGGCACATTGATGCCGAACGCGCTGGCTGGTGAGGTGCCGGTGAAGTCGGCGTGCATGCCGCGATCGTCGACCGTCAGCGACACCGCAAGGGTGAGTGGGGTGTCGTAGCCGTCGACCTGCATCTCGTTGCGATAGGTGCCGCTCGGCACCTCGCTGAGTACATCGAGCGTGGCGCGGTGGGTGCGGTCGAAGACGAACTCGGCCAGATCGTCGAGATCGGTGAGGTCGAACTCGTCCATCATCGTCAGGAGTCGGCGTCGGCCGGTCTCGTTGCACGCCGCGAGCCCGTGCACGTCGCCCACCACCTGATCGGCCTCGCGCACGTTGGACCGAATGATGGCGACCAGGTCGTCGTTGAGGGTTCCTCGTTCGGCCCACTTGAGGATTGGGATCCGAACGCCCTCCTCGTAGACCTCGCCTGCATCCGGGCCGAAACCCCGGCCACCGATGTCGACCACGTGGGCTGTGGAAGCGAAGAAGCCCACCAGTTCGTCGCGGCGAAACACCGGCGTGGTGACGGTGATGTCGTGGAGGTGGCCGGTGCCCTTCCACGGATCGTTTGTCACGTAGACATCGCCCGGGTAGATCCGTTCGGGTCCGATGTCGTTGATGAAGTGGGGCACCGCCGCCGCCATGGTGTTCACATGGCCGGGGGTGCCGGTCACCGCCTGGGCGATCATTCGGCCGCTGCGGTCGAACACGCCGGCGCTCAGGTCGCCGGCTTCACGGACCGACGTCGAGAACGCGGTGCGCACGAGCGTGACGGCTTGTTCTTCCACCACGGAGATCAGCCGGTTCCACATCACCTGGCGGTGAAGCTCTTGGTTGCTCATCGATCTGTCTCCCGCGTGATCAGGAGCGAGCCATCGGCTTGCGCCACGGCCTGGTGATGGCTGGCGAGCACGGTGGTGGTCTGTGGCTCGACCACGACCGCAGGCCCGCTGACCAGGTCGCCGGGCCGGAGCGTGGCCCGCTGCACGATGCCGCTCTCGACATCGACGCCGAGGGTGGGGTCGTAGATCGATCGGGTTCCCGTCGGCGCGGCTTCGCCCGCATGGGTGGTGGTGAGCTCGATGGACTCGGGGGTCGCCGTGATCGACGCGACTCGCACTGACCAGCTGACTGCCTCGATGACGACATCGTCGATCGCTCGGCCGAAGAACTCGACGTAGGCCTTTGTGAACGCGTTGGCGAGACCCTCGGCGGCGAGCTCGTCGAACGGCGCAGCATCGATGGTCACCGGGATCTCCCAACCCTGCCCCTTGTAGCGCATCGCAACCTGACGCAGCACGGTGGTCTCCGCGTCGGTGCCGGCGCTGACGAACGCCTGCGCCTCCTCGGCGAGCTCGGTGAGAACCGTGTTGGCGCCCTCGACGTCGAACTTTTCGGTGGTGGTGTAGAAGCTCCGTACCGCTTCGTAGCTGAAGGGGGCGCGGAGGAATCCGATCGCCGACCCGACACCCGCGCCGGGCGGCACAATGAGCTCGGTGAGCGCCAGCTTGTCGATCAGTCGGGCCGCGTGGAGCGGTGCGGCACCGCCAAAGGCGATCATCGAATAGCCGGCGAGGTCCTTGCCGTTCTCGACGGCGTGGACTCTTGCCGCGTTGGCCATGTTCTCGTCGACGACCTCGGTCACTCCGGCCGCGGCGACGTGGGCATCCATTCCGAGTGGCGCACCGATCGTGTGGGCGACCGCGTCACGCGCCCGCTCGGGGGAGAGGGTGATGTCGGCTGCGCCGAACGTGTCGGGGTGCAATCGACCGAGCTCGACGTTGGCATCGGTGACGGTCGGCTCGGAGCCGCCGCGGTCGTATGCGGCGGGGCCAGGTTCGCTCCCCGCGCTTCGGGGACCGATACGGATTTGGCCCAACCTGTCGACCCTGGCGATGGAGCCGCCGCCCGCCCCGATCTCGATCATGTCGATCACGGGAATTGAGATGGCCATTCCGCTGCCCTTCTTGAAGCGAGCGGTGCGATCGACCTCGAACGTCGTGGTGGTCTGTGGCGTGAAGTCGTCGATGAGGCAGATCTTCGCCGTGGTGCCGCCCATGTCGTAGGACAGGACCCGGTCTCGCCCGTAGCGACGGCCGAGGTCGGCGGCGAAGATCGCGCCCCCGGCCGGACCGGACTCGACGAGACGAACGGGAAACGCGACTGCCGTGTCGACATCGATCAGTCCGCCGCCCGAATGGATCAGATGAAGTGGGCAGGTGACGCCCCGGTCGCGGAGCTGGTCGCGCAATCGGATGAGATACGACGCCATGAGGGGCTGGATGTAGGCGTTGGCGCAGACAGTGTTGAAGCGCTCGTACTCCCGCATCTGCGGTGAGACTTCGCTGCTGATGGAGACGGCGACATCGGGAAGTCGCGCGGCAAGAAGCTCTCGAAACCGTTGCTCGTGACGCGGGTTTCGATAGCTGTGGAGGAAGCCGACGGCTACCGCTTCGTAGCCGCGCGTGGCGATCTCCTCGATCACCGCCTGTGCTCCCGGTTCGTCGAACGGGATCAGCTCTTCACCGCGGGCGTTGAGCCGCTCCGACACGACGAGCCGGTCGTGGCGTTCGACCAGCGGCGTCGGGAGCACGATGTTGAGGTCGTATTGCTCGAATCGGCTCTCGGTGCGGGTCTCGATGACGTCGCGAAACCCCTCAGTGGTCACCAGCGCGGTCGCGGCGCCACGCCGCTCGATCAGAGCGTTCGTCGCCAGGGTGGTGCCGTGGATCACCTGCGTCACGTCGGCGAGGTCGATGCCGGCGTCACCAGCAGCTTGGGTGATGCCCTCGAGGATCCCGCGCTCGGGGGCGTCGTGGGTGGTGAGCACCTTTGTCGAGTGGAGCCGGCCGTCGGCGCCTTCGATCACGATGTCGGTGAACGTCCCGCCGACGTCGGCACCGATCCGGGCCCCTGTCACGAGAGATCCGGTTCGACGAGGGCCATAGCGTCATAACCAAACCGTTGGAGCAACTGCTGTCAATACTTCGGTCGTCGGACTTCGGGTCGTGGGGAATTCCGGTCGTAGGGTTCAACGGTGACTGCAGAGCCCACTCTTGCTGACGACGAGGCACGCCTGGCCGAGATCGCGGCAGGTCTCGAGCAGTCGCTACTGGCGACGTTGCCTGTCTGGCTGGAGCAACAGGTGCGCTCGCGTCTGCCCGACGTCGACTCCGGTCGACTCGCCGCGGAGATCTCAGCGACCATGGCCGAATTCGCATCGTCGCTCGCTCGGGTGCTGCGGGCCGACGTCGACGACGGCGCCGGAAACCCGCTCGCCGTGGTGCGCGCAGCCACGGTTCGTGTGACGCAGCTGCTCCGAGAGGGCGGCGCCGTCGCCGTTGCTCGCGACGAGTTCGACGTGCGGGCCTTTCCCGACGACCTCTACGGGCTTGGTCCCGCAGCGTTCGTCGATGTCGACGAATCGCTTCACGAACCCGGCCTGATGTGGGGCGCCGCCCGGGCCCACGTGCACCTCCGCCGTCGGAGAGAGCGGACCACATGAGTGCCGTCGTTCTCACACGCGACCTCATGGACGCCAGCCGCTTCAAGGCTGCGCTCCCCGGGGTGGTCACCGCTCGCTCGCTCGCTGCCCTCGAGATGGCCGATGCCCCGTTGGTGCTCCTCGATCTCGCCCTCGGGCTCGATGTGGCCGAGGTCGTCGCGCTCGGCGTGCCAGTCGTCGCCTATGGCGCCCATGTAGAGGCCGATGCGCTCGCCGCAGCGCTGGCTGCCGGGTGCGTCGATGCGTTGCCTCGCTCCAAGGTCTTCCGGCGCGCCGCAGAGCTGCTTGGCTGAGTTCCCGGACCCTGCATGCGCGTTGCCTAGCTAGGCTCCTGCCTCGTGTCTGATCGCCCTGCTTTCGCCGATGTCGTACGCCAGGTTGCCGATGTCGAGGGTTGGATGACCGACGACCAGGCCCGTCGGCTCTACGACCGAGCAAGCGACCTGGGCGAAGGAACTCGTGTGGTCGAGATCGGCAGCTTTCGTGGCCGCTCCCTCGTCGTGCTCGCGTCAGCTGCCGCCGAGGGCATCGAGATCGTGTCGATCGATCCGCACGCGGGCAGCGACCGAGGCCCCCAGGAGATCGAGGCCGATCAAGAACGCGGCGACGACGATCACAGCGTCTACAACCGCAACCTCACCGCAGCGGGCGTGAGGGACCGAGTCGTCCACGTTCGCAAGATGAGCGACGAAGCACTCGACGACGTGAGTGGCGAAATCGACCTGCTCTACATCGATGGCGCCCATCGCTTCGGCCCCGCCCGCGCCGACATCGTCGACTGGGGAAACCGGGTCAGCGGTGGCGGCACGATGCTGATCCACGACTCGTTCAGCTCGATCGGTGTCACCCTGGCTCTGCTGTCATCCACCTTCTCGTCGGGGGAGTGGCGCTACATCGGGCGGTCCCAGTCGATGGCCGAGTACCGGCGCGAGCGGCTTGGCGGCGGGGAGCGCGTGCGCAACGTGATGCGTCAGGCGGCGCAGCTTCCGTGGTTCCTTCGCAACGTGATCCTCAAGGTCTTGCTGACGGCAAAGCTCTATCCGCTGACCCGAATCTTGGGTCACCGCACCAGAGACTGGCCCTACTAGGCGGCAAGATCCGGCGATGCGAAACAAACGCATCAGCCCCACGAAACAATCTCGAAACAGTGGCTTCGTACGTTGCCTCCTGATCCGTTGCGGACGACCCGCAGCGCTGGGGAGGAAGAGAAATGGAATCAGGCGATATCGCATGGATGCTGATGTCCACGGCACTCGTCGTGTTCATGGTGCCGGGGCTGGCCCTGTTCTACGGCGGAATGACCCGCTCGAAGAACGTCCTGAACATGCTCAACATGAACACCTACTGCCTCGGTATCGTGCCGCTGCTGTGGGTGTTGCTCACATACTCACTGGGCAACAACGGAAGCGGCGACGGGTTCCCCGGCGCTTGGATCGGCAACTTCGACCTCGTCGGCCTCGACGGGCTCAGTGGTGATGCCGAAACGCTGATCGCCGTGGCCTTCCTGATGACTTTCGCCGCGATCACGCCGGCACTGATCTCGGGCGCTGTCGCCGACCGCATGAAGTTCTCGGCCTGGGTCGTCTTCGTTCCGATCTGGTCGCTGCTCGTCTACACGCCGGTCACCTACTGGGTGTACACCGGTTGGCACACCGATCTCGACCCGCACGCGATCGACTTCGCCGGCGGTACCGCGATCCACATCAACGCTGGTGTTGCCGCTCTCGCGGTGGTGCTCGTCCTCGGCAAGCGCAAGGGCTGGCCCGACACCGCGATGCCGCCCCACAACCTGACCTTCGTCATGCTCGGCGCGGGCATCTTGTGGTTCGGCTGGTTCGGGTTCAACGCCGGTTCGGCCTTCGCCGCCAACGGTCAGGCCGTGCAGGCGCTGCTCAACACCTTTGTGGCGGCCGCGGCCGGCATGATCGGTTGGCTCGCCATCGAGAAGCTCCGCGACGGCCACGCGACCACGTTGGGCGGCGCCTCCGGCGTCGTTGCCGGTCTCGTCGCCATCACACCTGCCGCCGGCTACGTGGGCGGCCTCTCGCCGATCATCTTCGGCGTCGTCGCCTCGGTCTGCTGCTACTTCGCCATCCAGCTGAAGACCAAGTACGGCTACGACGACTCCCTCGACGTCGTCGGCGTCCATATGGTCGGCGGTATTGTCGGCGGTGTGCTGCTCGGCTTCTTCGCCGACGCCCGCATCGGCGGTACCGACGGTGCGTTCTTCGGCGATGCCGGGCTGGTCGTCAGCCAGGTGATCGCCATTGTCTCGGTGCTGGTCTTCTCGTTTGTCGTCACCTACGCCATCGCGAAGGTTCTCGACTCCGCGATGGGTATCCGCGTCAGCGAAGAGGACGAGGTCACCGGCCTCGACCAGACCCAACACGCCGAGACGGCCTACCTCGACTGACCGCTACTTCTGGTGTCTGACCCCCGCTACATCTCGACGACAACGTGGTCAAGAGTTGTAGCGGGGGTCAGACACCACTTGTAGCGGATGTCTGATACTGCAGTGACGGGTTGTGGGCTCGGATCGGAGACACTGGAAGCATGAACGCCATCCCGGCCACCTCGGTCGTACTGTCCGACTCTTCGCTGGTCGGTACGGGCTTGTCGCGGGCCTACACCGCGGAGATCGATCTCTGGCTGCAATCGGTTGTGGGTGGCGTGGGGGAGATGCAGGGCGTGGCCCTCGCTGCGGTGGGTGGCTACGGCCGCGGTGACCTGAGCATGGGCTCCGATCTCGACCTCCTCTTGATCCACAACGATTCCGGCCATGTCGCTGAGGTCGCCGAGCGCATCTGGTACCCGATCTGGGACACCGGGATGAAGCTCGGCCACGCCGTGCGGACGATCGATGAGGCGCTCGAGTTGGCGTCGGGCGATCTCGACACCGCAACGTCGCTGCTCGATATTCGACTGATCGGCGGTGAGCAGAAGCTCGTCGACGAGTTGGCCTCGAAGTCGCGGGCTCAGTGGCATGACAACGCCGACAAGATGCTCACCCTGCTCTCGGAGGGCACTCGTCAGCGCCACTCAGAGGCGGGCGAAGTCGCGTTCCTGCTCGAACCGGATCTCAAGCTCTCGCGTGGGGGTCTTCGTGACGTCCACGCGCTGCATTGGATCGACCTCGCCGACGACGGCCTCATGGAGGCATCGGAACGGCAGGGGCTCATTGGTCCGCACGATGCCTTGTTGTCGGCACGAGTCGAGCTGCATCGTTCGACCGGCCGCCACTCCAACCAGCTCCTTCTCCAGGATCAGGACGAAGTTGCGTCCGCGCTCGGCTACAGCGATGCCGACGACCTCATGGCCGACCTCGCCCAGGCGGCTCGCACGGTGGCGTGGATCACCGATGCGGTGCTGCATCGCATGCACCTGCGCTCCACACGGCGGCGCTGGCGCAGCAAGGTCCGCGATGCCGGTCACGGCATCCGTCTGGTCGACGAAACGCTGCTGCTCGACGACGACGCCCCGGTTTCGTCCGACCCGGTGCTTCCCCTACGTGTGGCCTACATCGCGGCTCGCGAAGATGCCTTCATCGAACGATCAGTGCTCGATCGGCTCGCCGACGAGTGTCCTAGCCTCCCGGACCCCTGGCCTGATGATGCCCGCGAGGTGCTCGTCGACCTGTTGCTGCTCGGCTCCGACTCGATCCGTACTCTCGAGGCGCTCGATCAGGTCGATCTGTTGTCGCGGCTCCTCCCCGAATGGGCCCCCAACCGCAGCCGCCCGCAGCGCAACGCGTATCACCGCTACACAGTCGATCGGCACCTCATGGAGGCTGCGGCCGAGGCGGCCAACATCGCGGACCGAGTCGAGCGTCCCGACCTGCTCGTGCTGGGCGGCCTCTTCCACGACATCGGCAAGGGCTACCCGGGCGACCACTCCGAGGTCGGTGTCGACCTCGTCCGGCGAATCGGCACCCGCATGGGCTACCCGCCCGCCGACGTCGAGGTGTTGGCCGCGCTTGTTCGCCATCACCTGCTCCTGCCCGACATCGCCAGCCGCCGCGACCTCGAAGACGAGGACACCATCCGCTTCGTCGCGGAAGAGATCGGCTCGGTCAACACTCTCGAGCTGCTTGGCGCACTCACCGAAGCCGACTCGATCGCGACGAGTCACTCTGCTTGGAACGGCTGGAAGGCCGAGCTCGTTGGCGATCTGATTTCGCGCACGAGCCACTATCTGCAGAGCGGTGGCAATGTCATCCCGTCGGAGTTCCCGTCGGAAGAGCTTCTCGCCCGACTGCTCGCCGATGAAGAGCATGTGGAGCTGAAGGGTCACGAGCTCACGGTGATGACCGAGGATCGACGGGGCACCTTCTCTCGAGTCGCCGGCGCGCTGGCGCTGCATGGCGTCGAGATTCTCGAAGCCCAGCTCCACACCGAGAACGGCCGGGCGCTGGAGGTCTTGCGGGTCGGTGGCGGCATCGGCATCGACGAGCGCCCGAAGCAGGTCGAGGAAGACGTGCGGCGGGCGCTGCGAGGGCGAGTCGCCATTCGGGCTCGACTCATCCAGCGGGCCCGCAACTATCGCTACCAGCGAGCCACTGCGGCTCGGCTGGTCGCCCCTCAGGTGATCATCGACAACGAGCTGTCGTCATCGCACACCGTGCTCGAGGTGCGCGGTCCCGACTCGATCGGCGTGCTCTACCGGGTCACCCGAGCGATCGCCGATCTCGATCTCGACATCTACACGGCGAAGGTGCAGACCCTTGGCGACGACGTGGTTGACGCGTTCTACGTGCTCGACTCGGATGGCATGAAGGTCACCGACATCTCCCACCAGCGCGAGATCGAGCTGGCGATCCTCACCGCAATCGCGGCCGACGCCTAGTTGATCACCCCGGCTGAAACGGCCGTCAGCTCGCAGCCGTCCCAGATGAGCCGAAAGATCTGGCCGGCGATGAAGTCTGGTGTTCCCGAGTCGTTGAAGAGCACGCCCACTTCGCTACCACCGGGCTCGGTGATGACGATCGCCTCGACCCAACCGCCGAGGTAGGGGAACGTGACCCGGTTTGTGTGGCGACCGTTGACGATGCCTTGCATCCCGACGATGTCGTCTTCCACAAACGCCACGAGCTCGATCTGGGTCCCGTCGTCGAAGGTGTAGGTGCCATGAGGCCACACCTCGTTCGGGTACGCGGGGTTCGCTCGACCGCAGGGGTGGGGGACCGGAGGTGTGGCTGAGACTTCCTTGGTGCGGGTGACCAAGCCCTCGCTGAATCCGGGAACCGGCTCGATGACTCCAGTCTCGAGGTCCAACTGTTGCGGCGGCTGCTCCCCTCGGCCAACGTTGCACCACAGGACGAATCCCCACTCAGGACGGTCGCACCT